>NZ_JAGGQX010000068.1:0-61915 GCF_018613095.1 Bacillus sp. ISL-75 | reverse complement strand
GTTTATATTTTCAGCAGTCTCCTAGTCCATTGCTCTTTTTTGAGTTAAGATCTATGAATTTTTCACTTATATCGGAACCTCTGATTTTTTACCGTAGGACTGGAATTTTTTGCGTATTGGTCAAAACCTCTATCATAAAATTGAGCGACCTTACTTGACCAGTCACTGGTATCTTCTCCGCTGGTCCGTTCAGACATATAGGATGATATCGTTCGATCATATTGGTCAATGATTTCCTTTTGAATTTTCGCATCATACTGTTCTTTCTGAAGGGTTGCCTTAATTGGCAGCCTTGGTTTTTGACCAGGGACGGATCGTGGATATCCGACCACCAGACCTGAAATTGGAAAAACATATTCCGGAAGATTCAATAGATCAACAAAGGTTTGGGGATTTCTCCGTAATCCTCCGATCGGAACAATCCCGAGTCCCATTGATTCAGCCGCTATAACTGCGCTTCCCAGAGCGATCCCTACATCTGTTGAACCGATTATAATGGCTTCTAAGTCCTCGACGATATTAAACTCAGTACCATTTTTCTCAGCTGCCAGCCTCGCCCGATAAAAATCCATGCAAAACACTAGAAAAACTGGAGCTTCCTCAATCCACCTTTGGTTGCCTGCCGCTTTCGCCAATGCTGCTTTCCTTTCAGGCTCCCTAACTTCGACTACGCTCACTTGCTGACCATTAATCCAATTGGGACCAGCCAAAGCCGCCTCAACAATCACTTGGATCTGGTCTTCGCTTACCTCTTTTTCAGTGTCGAAGTCCCTAACTGATCGATGATTTCTTAATAATTGAATAGTTTCGTTCATACTATCACCCCTCGTGTATACGATACTACACACGCAGCTTTAAATTCAAACACCTGAATACAATAAAAGTGCCTGACACCACTGAAGGTGGTGTCAGGCACCATTTTACTTATTAAGAAGTTCTAAAAAGGAACAAATGGTCAAAATGCCTTTATCAAAGTTTTCTAAGTTAAAGTGTTCGTTTGGTGCATGAAGATTTTCATCTGGCAGACCGAATCCCATTAAGACAACAGGAGCATGTAGGGATTGGTTAAAATCCGATACAATCGGAATCGAACCGCCTTCTCTTTTATAAACAGGCGCTTTCCCATAAACGGTTTCATACGCTTCTGCCGCTTTTTGAATCATCGGACTATCAATCGGAGTTAAGAAAGGATTTCCTGTATCTTGTAAGGACACTTTCACGGTACATCCTTTTGGTGCCTGTTCTTCTAGATGCTTTTTAAGCAATCCTTGAATCTTTTCAGGGTTTTGATTGTGAACTAGACGGCAGGTGATTTTGGCATGAGCTTCGTTCGGGATGACCGTTTTTGTTCCTTCTCCCTGAAATCCGCCCCATAATCCGTTTATTTCTAATGTTGGCCTGGAACTGATTCTCTCAGGATAAGGAAAATTGTTTTCCCCGCCTGTTAAATCCGTTAAGCCTAACGATTTTTTCAATTTTTCTTCATCAAATCCTAACGCTTTAATTTGTTCCTTTTCAAATTCCGTGAGTTCCACGACATCATCATAAAAATGGTCCACATTGACTTTACCATTTGAATCATGAAGAGTAGAAAGCAGCTGTACCAATAAATGGTTGGCGTTTTGGACTCCCCCGCCGAACATGCCCGAGTGCAAATCAGAATTTGCGGTTTTAAGGGAAACTTCTAATGCACACAGACCTCTTAATGAATAAGTAATGGCAGGGACGCCTCTGTCCCACATATCAGAATCGGAAATAACGACTACATCACAGGATAATTTTTCTTTATTCTCGGATAAGTATAACGGAAGATGAGGACTTCCGATTTCTTCTTCTCCTTCGATGCAAAATTTTACGTTTACCGGTAATTTCCCTTCTACTTTCAATAGTGTTTCCACTGCTTTGATATGTAAGAACGTCTGCCCTTTGTCGTCGGTTGCCCCTCTGGCAAAGATCTTTTCATCACGGATCGTTGGTTCAAACGGAGGCGTTTCCCATAAATGAATAGGGTCAACGGGCTGTACGTCATAATGGCCGTATACTAAGACTGTTGGGGCGTTTTCTTGATGAAGCCAGTCCGCATAGATAATCGGATGACCTTTCGTCTGGACGATTTCAACATGTTCCATTCCAATGCTTTCTAATTTATTGGCAATCCATGAAGCTGCTTTTTGAATGTCCTCTTTATGCTCCGATAAGGAACTGATGCTTGGAATCCTTAGCAGTTCTTTTAATTCCTCGACATTTTGATTATGTTGATTGGATAACAACTCGGATAATTGACTCATGTTCTCACCTTTTCTAGTTTATTTTCTATTCTTATTTTATACAAAAAGAATAGAGAAAACCTACAATCCGCTCTAATTCATATACCGATATTCCCTCAAACTATTCAAAATTGAAATTTCCTGTAATAGTTCTTTACCAATATTCGTTTGTCTTACTTTTTTTCTCACCAGTTCTTTATCCACTACTCTTTTTACCGATAATACATCCGTACCGTCACTTAATACATCTTCTTTTGAATGAAACTGTTTATGAGCAACCAATTGCATACCGTAGGAATTATATAGTAACGTGTATCCTGCTATACCTGTTACAGATTGATAGGGTTTTGAGAACCCACCATCGATAACAATCATTCTTCCATTCGCTTTGATGGGATTCTCTCCCTCAATTTCTTTCACTGGTGTATGGCCGTTTATAATATGACCCTGCTCAGGGTCGAGATCAAATTCAGCAAGGAGTTTTTTGCAAAGTTCTTCATTCTCTCGTAAGTAATAATAAGGGTTCTTTTTCTCCTTATGCGTTTCCTTATCTTTAATAAAGTACCTTTCAAAGGTGGTCATCGCTCTTTTTCCAAAGAGGGATGAGTATTCTCCTGTCCATAAATACCAAACCATATCTGTTGCAAGGTCATCAGTCATTTCCGGGTGTTCAAAAGAATATCGTAAATTATATTCAAACGTATCAAGTAATTCACGGCCTGCATACGTTTTATTCTCAATCGTCATTTTTTCCATATTTCCTTCTTCATCTAAAGGAATGCAGCCATGAATTAACAAGTTACCGTTATATTTCAAATAAAGGCTGCCTTTTTTCATTAGAAATTTCATATGCCTAGCCAGCTTTTCGGAATGCTGCACGGAAAATAACAATTTTTCTATCACCTGTTTTTCCTCTTCTAATAATTGATCGGGCTGCTCTGGATTAACCGTTGCAAAGCAACTATTTACTAGAGGGTAGGTTTTCCCATATATGGTTATTTCGTTCTTTTCATAATCAATTTTCTCAAGCAATTGCCTTTCTGACATATTAAAATACGGGCGCCTCTTTATGATCGGGATTTCCAGTTTGAATTGAATCATCGCGATTGCTTGATGAATTTTCGTAATTTGCAGTTGTTCATGATCAGATGGACTTTTATCGGAATGGACCTTAGGTCTAAAAGCTGGATTGTCTTCATAGTACTTTTCCGCTAGATTAAGTAATGGTCTTAGATTGATTCCATACACGTCTTCAATAATATCCAAATTGTCGTATCTCGCACAAATACGAATAATATTTGCCAGACATACCTTTGATCCAGCAAAGGCACCCAGCCATAGGACATCGTGGTTTCCCCACTGAATATCTACTGAATGGTAACCGATCAGTGTTTCCATAATTTTATCTGGCTCGGGTCCACGGTCGTAAATATCCCCAACTACATGAAGATGGTCGACAACTAATCTCTGTGTCGTATAGGCAAGACCTATGATCAGCTTATCGGCCTGTCCTAAAGAGATAATCTGTTGGACAATTTTTGAATAATAATCATCCTTATTGGTGGAATCATTTTTTTTGTAAAGCAGTTCTTCAATGATATAGACAAACTGATTCGGCAAAGCTTTCCGTAACTTAGAGCGTGTGTATTTAGAGGAGGCAAAAGAGATGAGCATAATCATCCGCTCAATCATTTCTGTATACCATTGATTTAATTCTAGTTCATTATAAAAATGATTTTTTATTAACTGAAGTTTTTCTTCTGGATAATAAATTAATGTTGCAAATTCATTCCTTTGGTTTTCCGTTAAGATATATTGAAACAGGTCATTGATTTTCTCTTTTACCTTCCCAGAACCATTTCTTAACACATGTTGAAAGGCTTGATATTCACCATGTAAATCACTGACAAAATGTTCAGTCCCCTTTGGTAGATATAGAATGGATTCGAGATTAATAATTTCTGTTGCTACTTTTTCTGCACTATCATATTTTTGGGCGAGTAAATCTAGATATTTTGCATTCAAAAAATATGTATCCCCTTTCATAATTGACTGCGTTTCACTTATTAACATCATTCATTAATGATATTATAAGGTATAAATAGAATATATTTGATAAAATAATACAAATTTTTATTGTCTTTATTTGCAAAAGAAGGAAACTTGATGGCTGCAATCGCAGAACTTCGCGAAACACATCACTCTTCACCTGCCGGAAGGTCAAGTACAAATCGCCCTGGAATCGCTCTTCCGGCAGGAAACGTTTCGGTTGATTGCCTATGCTTTGGTACCGACTTTTGGTTCTCATAATACCTGTTTTTTTGTAATTTTATAGATGCCCGTTGAGTCGTATGTGGGTTCGTAAGAAGATAGGGGTAAAAATATCTATCCTCCGGGGTCATCTCTTCTGAAACAACCGGATTCTTTCAAAAATCAGTACGTACCATTCTATATTTTGCCATCTTCAATCACTGCACTTCTTCTATCAAAATTCCTTCATACTTGATATATAAATTAATGAAGAAAATGGTCATATGTTTTTAAATAAAATATGAATAATTTATGACAACTCTCATCACCTTGTCCTTTGCGTGGGCTTTTTGTAAGATCCCTCGACTCGGTACTTCTACAATATCGAGAATGGCGGGGTAAAGCGAATCTCCATTTTTCATATTTGAGGGCATTATTAGAGCGAAAACAGCAAAAAACGCCTTCAAATTTGATTTTTGAAGGCGTTTTTTGACGTTTTGAGTGATTTTTATTTTGTGTGAAGCCTTATAAAACAGATGACGATGATCGATTATATTCGATACCTTGAATGCGTTCCTGATGGGTGTAAACATTAAATCCGTTAGCTCGGATAAAGCCAACCGCCGTAATTCCGAGTTCCTCTGCTAAATCTAGGGCAAGATTGGTAGGTGCAGATTTGGATAGAATAATTCCTACTCCAATCTTGGCTGCTTTTAGTAACACCTCGGATGAAATTCTGCCACTAAAGGCAATGATTTTATCCTTAAGTGGTATTCGGTTGATCATGCAATAGCCAAAAAGTTTATCCAAGGCATTATGTCGACCAATATCCGTTCGTAATGCCACAATTCCATCCTTCGTACAAAGGGCTGCATTATGAACCCCGCCGGTTTGTTGAAAATGTATAGAGTTTTCTTGCATTTGCTTCATTAACTCACGGCATTGTTCCGGTGTAACCGTCAATTTGGTCATAACCGTTTTCGCTGTCTTTACATCGTTATGAAAGTAAAATTGCCGCCCTTTTCCACAACAAGAACCAATAAATCTCTTCGAGTGGAAATCTTTTTGGAGCGAATGTTTACTCACAAGATCAACATAAGCAAATCCCGTTTCTTCATCAATATGGATCGATTGAATATCTTGGTAGACTCGAATCACACCTTCAGATGCTAGGAAGCCAACCACCAATTCTTTCAGTTCAGAAGGGGTGCATACCATGGTGGCAAACTCTGTTCCATCTAATATAATCGTTAGGGCAGATTCGACTGCGATGTCATCCTCTTCCTCTATGAAGTTATGTCCATTATACTTGACAATATTTTGAGAAGTAGTGATTTCCTTTAACAAATGCGGAGCCCCTTTCCATAGATATTCTTGCCCTTAACCAACTTCTGTTTCAAGCTCAGCAATCGGCTTTTCTAGATATTGGGTATCTTTACGCGCATGATATCGTTCTGCTTTTTCCAAAGTAACCGTGATGTTGTAATCCGGAATGCCGGCAAATTTCTCATAACGACCGCGCGGCAGCAAGTAGTTACCCTCCGGGAAGTGGACTTCTAAATTTCCTTGCGCAATATCAACAAATTTGGCCGTACCTTGGAAGACGCCAAATCCGTTATAAACAACAATTCCTTCGCCTTCAGCAATGCTTAATTTTTGCCCATCAACAGGACTCATTAATACATCATAACGACCAGCACCGTTTAACGGATCTACTTCTTTATACACCATTGAATTAAACTGCTTACCACGGCGAGATGTAATAATAAATTGTTCTGGCTTTTTATTTAAATCCGGTATTTCCACTGGAATTAAGGTACCTCTGCTATCCGGAGTTGAACAAATTCCATCTTCACATAACCAAGCGCCGCCCCACTGGAAAACGTCTCCTTGCTTTTTCAAATACTGGATGCCATCGTAATCAGGGTTTGCTTTGGCAATTTCCCCACGAATTGACTGCCCGTTAGCAAAATCGACCAAATGAAACGTTTCTGGTTTCACACGCTTCGCAAGGTCCAGATAAATCTTCCATTCTGCACGTGCTTCTTCAATCATGTTTTTGTTACCGGTAATTTCCGGAGAGAAGTAAACCATCCGTTCTGTTGATGTACTCGTGCCGCCTCCTTCTTGCTCATAACGCGTTTTCGCCGGTAACACAATGACTGCTTCTTTCGCATCGACTAAGGTCGATGTGTTTAAAATAATATCTTGATGAACGCGAATCTCCAGTTCGGATAAGGCTTGTTCAATAAAATCAGGGTCAGGCATCGTTTCTAAGAAATTACCACCAGATAGGTAATATAATTTCACTTTCCGCTCATGATCTTCTGGAAGAACAATGTTTTCTAGTGTGACGCCAACGATATCACCCTGCCACTTTGGCAGGTCAAATCCCCAAAGTTTTTCTATTCGCTCTACATTTTTCTCATCCCAGCCTCCGCCAGGTAAAACAAACGGGTCTGCCCCCATTTCTCCACTGCCTTGAACACTAGAGTGTCCACGGAACGGCATGAGACCAGCGTGCTTTCGTCCTAAGTGTCCACGAAGGAGTGCCAGGTTTGCTACTTGTGAGATATTGTCAGTTGCAAATGAGTGCATCGTCAGACCAAGCGCCCACGCATAGACCGCATTTTTGCTGTTTGCTAAAAGTTCAGCTAATTCAATAATTCGTTCTTTTGAAACACCAGAAGACTCGATGATATCTTCCCAAGATTGTTCTTGGACTTTTTTCTTTAATTCCTCGTAACCGTTTACATGTTCCTCTACGAACTCATGGTTAATTGCTGACCCATATGCTTTATCCTCCATATCAAACCAATGCTTCATGATTCCATGCATAAAGGCAATATCCCCGCCAATGTTGACTTGATAGAAGTCATCGGCAATTTTTGTACCGAATAATGCAGACTCAGGGTTTGAAGGAATCCAATACTTATCCATCGCTGGTTCACGGTATGGGTTAACAACAATGATTTTGGTTCCTTTTTTCTTTGCTTCAAGCATATATTTCGAAGATACAGGTGATGAGTTCGAAGCGACACTTCCCCAAAACAATAAGACATCTGTTCCGATCCAATCTAAATAATTGGATGTAGAAGCTCCCACACCAATGGAACGTTTTAAAGCTGTTTTACTTGGAGCATGGCAAATACGGGAAGCGTTATCAATGTGATTGGTCCCAAGAAAACGTGCTACCTTCGCTGCAACATAATAGCTTTCGTTTGTAATCCCTCGAGCGGTTAAATAAAATGAATATTGTTTCGGATCCAACTTTTTCATTTTATCTGCAATTAAATCCATTGCGTCATCCCATGTAATCCGTGAAAATTTACGTTCCCCTTTTCGACGAATCATTGGATATGGAATCCGACCTAGCTTACGAAGTTCACTGCTATCATACTTCCTTAGTTCATCGATATCGGCATGAAGAATTTCAGGCGGAATCGCAGGCATTGTATTTAGCCGAAGCACATTCAAACGTGTGGTGCAAACGTGTGGTCCCTCCAATGTTTGGTCATACAACCCTGATACACCGAGTGCACAACCGTCACAAACCCCTTTTGTAATAATACGTGTGGCATAGCCGATATTGTCTTTATTATCCCAAGCAATTTTCATCGTATCACGGATATGCTGCGGCTTAATCTTTCCTAATCCAAAAGGAATTGGACTAACCCAGTATTTAGGAGCAGGTAACATTGCCTTTTTTTGTGGTCCTGGATGTTGCGTTTTCCCCATTTTCATTTCCTCCTCAATCATGTCAATTGCAATTTTTCCAATAAAAAACCACCTAAGATTATATTCATCCGATAAAACAGACAAATAGCTCTAGGTGGTTAGTCTTTAACAGGGTCGCTGTCAAGTGCCAACAATATGTAGTTGAATGATATTTTCATTGGGGTTAACTTTTTAAGTTAAACTTTTCCTCAATATCTTGATCAAACACGAAGATTGACATCCCCATGTCGTCTTCAATATCAATATCCACAAAGACACGAATGAATCTTGCACCAAGTAGTTCTTCCATTTCCTGTGGATAGTTTTTTTTATAAATCTCCTTGACCATTTCAGTACGAGCAGATCGTAACATTTGTCTCCCATCTTCCGCTGAAGCAATAAATTTTTCAATAGGAGATAAATTACCTTCTAATTCACAAATTGCCCAGTTCTTACAAAACGTTGTTCGAACTTGACTAGGGCCTTTACCCATATGACGTTTTCGATACGCGCGAACAATGTTACTAAATTCTGCTTCATATTTATTCACATGACTCAACTCACTTGTTTTTACTCAATGTTATCACTATGTTAATGGTGTTTATTCTATAAGTATACTATATAACGGAATAAAAATAAAAACCATTGTAATAGATTCTTTGTAGATTCCTTAAAAAAGGCGGAATCCCCATTTGAATCATTACAACGGTTCGCCTCAAACAGGTTCGCTGTTACGCACCAACTGTTATAATATTTTACCCTTGTCATATGAGTTAAAAAACCTCTTAACCGATCAACAGGTTCGCTGTTTCGTATTAAAAGAGACTCATATTTTATAATAAAATCGTAAATTTCACAAATTGTTCACATTTGACAACTTAATCATAACATGACAGTTAAATCAACACAATAGATAAAATTTTAAATACCATTTGTTCTCGTTCCGACGCCTTATCATGGAGCGTAAATATGAAATCGCGACTGTGTAGATAAAATTATTCATCACGGATTTTGTTCGATCAGGAGAATCATGAATCGTTTATCACTTCCTTCTTTGTGATCATTCGCACTGCATGCTAATTATTATCTAGCAATTAATTATTCCACGCCACTTTCTAAAATCGTGAAAGTATTCTTATCACAATTAATTTCCGCCATTGCTCCATAGGGCAATATAAATTTCGGTTCGGTATGACCAAAATTCAAGTTATATAGGATTGGCAAATCCTCCAAATTAAATTCCTTCATGACTTTTTGAATTTCCACTTTATATTCATGGTAATATTTCTCGTCTTGCGGTTTACCAAAAATGATTCCATTGGCTTTTTGTAGAATTCCTTGTATGGCATAATTTCGCAACCAATACTTAATATTATTTGGTTCCGGCTTTTCTTCAGATGTTTCAAAGAAAAGAATACTTTCTTTCCAATATTTCTTTTCGGGCCAAAGCACTGTTCCTTTGGCAAACTCCAGTACTTCAATACAGCCTCCAATCAGATGTCCTTGTGCTACACCTGAGCCTTGAAGTATCTCATAACCTACATTTTGTCGCATTGCCCGTCGCCGGTTCTTATTCTCTTCTATCCATTCTAAACGTTCACTCGTCCATTCTTTGGCTGGTTGAATTTCGCCAATCATCTCATTTGAAAAGAGCGTTCGATTCACCATGTCAATCGTATATGGATCCATTTCAACGTTTTCAGCAAAATCGGTTAGAATTGCAGGACCATAAAAAGAAGAAATTCCTGCCTTATGACAAAATAAATGTGAAACAGTCACATCCGAGTAACCCATAAAAATTTTCGGGTTTTCACGTATAACATCAAAATCAATATAAGGAAGTAAGCGAATACTATCTTCTCCGCCAATATTTGCAAAGATTCCTTTAATGCTTTCATCTTTAAATGCTGTCATCAAATCTTCAGCACGAGCTTGTGGATTTTTATAAAGATAGTCGCTCCCTTTTAAACTATTCGGCATGGGGATAACTTTTAGTCCAAAAACTTCTTCTAATCTCTTTACACCTTGTTCATACCGCCATCTAAGTTCTGGATCACCTGCTCCTCCCCAAGAAGGACTTACTGTAGCAACACGATCTCCCGGTAGCAATTTCTTTGGCTTTATTAACATATTTACTCCCACCCTTGTAGCATTTGATTAGCTAAGAATATACCATCCTCGTAGGTGAAGAACATTTCACCTAGCTTTAATTTCTACAAGATTAGAAAATTTACCTGCTGTTATTTGATAATGGGCCTATACTATAATATTTTTAGAAATCTAACATTTACGATGTTTAAAGAACAAAAAAAAAGTGTCAGGCACCATTCAATAATTGCATTTGTCACTTACGGAAAAGGGGCATACCGTTTACATAGATGATGAAATTGCTAGTGAAATATTTATTAAGTGGACGGATAAACTTCTGTCATGTTGTAGTTAACTTGATGGCTAGGGTGAGATTTCCTCCTGTGAGTAAAACGCTTTTAAAAATAGTTGGTTCAAAGAAAAAGACGTACAGGTCACTTAAGCCATACGCCTTTTCCTCTCATACTTCATTTTCAAAAACTACTTCAATGCAATACAAATATTTTTCGCTTCAGTAAAGAATTCTAGGCTGTGATGGCCGCCTTCACGACCAATTCCGCTCTTCTTAAATCCGCCAAAAGGAGCACGTAAATCACGAACAAACCAGCAGTTCACCCAAATCGTACCTGCCCGAACCGCATGAGAAATTCTATGAGCACGTTGCAGATTTTCCGTCCAGACCACACCATTCAAGCCATAATCGGTATCGTTTGCAATTCGTAGTGCTTCTTCTTCGGTATCAAATGGGATAATCGTGACGATTGGTCCGAAAATTTCTTCTTGGCAAATCCGTGCTTTTGGATTTTCCTGGACATAAACAGTCGGTTCTAAATAATACCCATTTCGTAAATATTCAGGCAGATCAGGTCTCTTTCCTCCACAGATCAAGGTCGCATTTTCTTCCTTTGCAATTTCAAGGTAGCTCGTTACCTTTTTATAATGCTCTTCACTAACGACTGGACCCATTTTTGTCTCTACATCCTGAGGATCGCCCACTTTTAGTTCCAGTGATGCTTGCTTAAATCGTTCAAGAAACTCATCAAAGATGGAGCGCTGAACTAAAATTCTTGAACCTGCAAGACATATTTGCCCGGAATTCATAAAGGCAGCTTGAATTGAAACGGGGATAGCTTTATCAAGATTTGCATCTTCAAACACGATATTGGCTGCTTTTCCACCTAGTTCAAAGGATACTTTTTTCAGGGAATCTGCGCCGCTCTTCATAATTCTTTTTCCTGTAGCAGTAGAGCCCGTGAAGGAAACTAAATCTACCTCAGGGTGAGTAGTAAGTGCATTTCCTACCACTCCCCCAAGACCATGAACGACGTTGACGACACCGTCTGGGATGCCTGCTTCTTTTGCAATTTCACCAAGTAAGGACACTGATAGCGGGGTCATTTCCGCCGGCTTAATCACTGCTGTATTCCCGGCAGCAAGACATGGGCCCAGCTTCCAAGTTGTCAGCATGAACGGAACATTCCATGGTGTAATGAGAGCAGCAACCCCAACTGGTTCGTACCGAGTATAGTTCAAATATGCTTCTTCCATCGGATACGTTTCCCCGCCCTGTTTTTCCATGAAATCTGCAAAGAACTTGATATTGTTCGCAGCACGCGGAACCTCGTGTTGGACGGCAGAGTGAAATGGTTTCCCTACATCTGTAGCGTCTAGTCGAGCGATTTCTTCTTTTCTCTCGAGGATAATTTCAGACATGCGGCGAAGTTTTGCACAACGCTCCGCTACAGTCATTGTCCGCCATGGACCATTTTCAAAAGCATCCCTTGCAGCACGACAGGCTTTATCGACATCTTCTTCTGTCGCTTCACTTACTTTCGCAATGATTTCTTGCGTAGCAGGGTTTTTCACATCAAAAGTTACCCCATTGCCTGCTTGCACATACTCACCGTTTATATATAAACCAACCGCTCTAACCCCGGTGTGTACTTTTGTCATTTTATAGCCTCATTTCTTTTTTTTATAGATTCACCCGCTATTCCCCAATGTTCAGGTTCACATTCATTGATCAGTACACGCACATTTTGAATGGGAGCTTCTAACACATCAGAAACTAAGTCGGAAACTTCTCTAATCAATCGTTCTTTCTTTTCAGGCGATCTGCCTTTAACCATCGTAATCTGAATAAATGGCATCCTAAACTCTCCCTTCTCGTTGTTGTTTATTCAGTAAATACAGCCTCTACGGAACCAATCCCATCAAAGCTTGCGGAAAAATGGTCACCCGCTTCAATCTTCATTGCTGCTGATAGGGAACCACTTAACACGACTTCACCTGGTTGAATGCTCTGTCCAACTTTATACAATCTATTTGCTAGCCAAGCAATCGCCCTCGCTGGGTGCCCCATCACAGCTGCACCAGCACCCGTAGCTACTACTTCCCCATTTTGCTTGAAGACCATTCCCATCAATTTCAAATCGAATTTTTCTGGTGAATAGAATCTTTCTCCGATAATAAAACGTGACGAAGAGGAATTATCAGCAACAGCATCTGCCAGTGTAAAACTAAAACCTTGGAACCTGCTGTCGATGATTTCAAGTGCAGGAGCTACATATGCTGTTGCAGCCAGTATATCTGCTACAGTTACATGCGGGCCTTTTACTTCCTTTTTGAATATAAAAGCAATTTCCGGTTCCACTTTTGCATGGATAAATGGTGAAAGCGAAATGCGTTCCCCTTCAAACAGTTGCATGCTTTCTAGCAATACCCCATAAGATGGTTCATGAACACCCATCATTACTTGTTTTGCCTTACTCGTTAATCCAAGCTTTCGTCCGACTCGTTTTGTGTTTTCTTCCTTGGATTTCATTTCAATTAAGCGTTCTTGTACCTGGTAAGCTAATGCTTCATCCAATTCAGGATAGGCTTCAACAAATTTATTAACCGGCTTTTGCTGTTTTTCCGCCTCGTATAGTTCAAAAGCGATTTGATCAATCACATCAGTCTTAATCATGTATATCACCTAGTTTCTATTTTTATCGTTTAAAGGAGGCAGTGACTGAACCAATATGAGCAAACTCAGCAGTAAACGTGTCATTTTCATTCACTTCGATTGCACTGGTCAAGGCCCCCGAGAGAACGATTTCCCCGGATTTTAAGGCCACATCATATTTTCCTAAAGAATTCGCAAGCCAGGCAATTGAACGCAACGGATTTCCAAGTACGGCTGCACCCGCGCCTGAATCAATCATTTCTCCGTTTCGATAAGCAACCATTCCAATATGGGTAAGATCCAGTCCTTCAAGCTTCGTTGGTTTCCCGCCAATAATCGCACTGGCGGAAGATCCATTATCAGCGACCGTGTCTTCAAATTTGATCTGCCAATCATGAATGCGGCTATCAATCACTTCAATCGCCGGAACGATATAATCCGTTGCTTCAATGACATCAAGTATGGAAACATTGGGACCTTTTAAATCCTTTTTCAATATAAAGGCAATCTCAAATTCTACTTTTGGTTGAATATATTGTTCAAGGGAAATGGTTTCCCCTTCGACATACATCATATCAGCCAATAAATGACCATAATCAGGCTGGTTGACGCCAAACATAGTTTGAATGGCTTTGCTTGTTGCCCCAATTTTTTTCCCAACAATGATTCCGCCATTATTGACTTTTCTACGGATAATCTCTAATTGCGTATGGTAGGCTTCATCCACTGTAATCCCCGGATAGGAAACCGTTAACGGTTCAATGACCTTCTTGGTTTCCTCAGCTTCCAATAAGCGACTTGCAGCTTCATGAATGATCGTCACAACTGACTCCTCCTCTTTCTACCACTAAACCTTTAACGCTTTTTTCTCTGCTAGTTCAACCGCCACATCTAAAATCCAGTCTTCCTGACCAGCAACAGCATGTCTCTTACCCAATTCCTCCATAATTTCTGAGACCTTTACATCGAACTTTTCCGCAGCATGCCTTACATGTAATAAAAAGCTGTTATACACACCTGCATATCCACTAGATAAGTTGTCACGATCGATGACAATCGGAGACTGAATTAACGGAGCAACTACTTCCTCTGCAGCATCCATTAAAATGGATAGATTAATTCCTGTATTTATGTTCATTTTATTTAGTACAGCCACTAATACTTCAGTCGGTGCATTCCCTGCTCCAGCTCCTAGTCCCCTTAGGGTGCCGTCAATTTGGTCTGCTCCGGCTTCAAGCGCTGTCATTGTATTGCCAATCGCTAATCCTAGATTATTATGAGCGTGAAAACCGACTTCGATGGACAATGCTTCTTTTAAAGCAGAAACCCTTTCCCTCACACCACTTTGAACAAGTGCCCCTGCAGAATCGACCACATAGACGCAATCAGCACCGTATGATTCCATCAGCTTAGCCTGCTCAACCAGCACATTAGCCGGTTGAGTATGAGACATCATCAAAAAGCCAACTGCCTCGAGCCCAAGTTCTTTCGCTAGTCGGAAATACTGCTCCGTAACATCTGCTTCGGTACAATGAACAGCGATCCGGATGATAGAAATGCCTATTTCTGCAGCCTGTCTTAACTCATTGCTGGTTCCAATTCCAGGAACGAATAAGGAGGCAATTTTTGCTTGTTTCACTGTTTCTACTGCCACTTTAATCAAATCAAATTCAGAATGTATCGAAAAACCCTGCTGAATCGTCGACCCATTCAAGCCAGAACCATGGCTAACTTCGATTACGGGTACACCTGCTTTATCTAAATTTCGAACAATCGTCCTGACCATTTCTGGAGTATAACTATGGCTAACAGCGTGGTCGCCATCTCTTAGTGTCGTATCTGTAAGTCTAGGAATCTTCATCGGCTTACCTCCTTCGCCGCAAGAAAATGTGCGGCATATAAATCTCCCACTTTATGTGCTGATGCTGTCATGATATCCAAATTCCCCGCATAGGTAGGAAAAAAATCTCCAGCTCCCACAACCTCATTCATGATCACTACTGTTGGTAACCGTCCCCAAGGTGTTTCACGATAATCAATAAATGGAGTGCCTTTTAATCTGTACCCTGGAACATAACTTGAAATCTCAGCTACAATCGATTGAATCGATGAAATAACTGCCTCTTCATCAAACTCTTCTTTAATTACTGCATAGACAGAATTGGTCATATTAATAGGTGGTTCTGCCGGATTAAACACAGGAATTGCCCTTGCTATTTTCGCTCCGCCAACTTGTTGAACGGCATTCGCAGTCGTTCGAACAAATTCATCTACATTTTGTCTTGTTCCTGGGCCAATTGATACACTAGCTACCGTTGCAATGACTTCAGCATAGTGAACAGATACTACGCGATTAACTGCGTGAACAAGGGGTGTAGTTGCCTGGCCTCCACATGAAATCAAGTTGACGTTCATGGAGTCAATATGTTCATTCAAATTTACGGATGGCACGACAAACGGTCCGATTGCCGCAGGAGTCATGTCAATGGCTAATTTCCCCTTCTCACGTAGTGATTGGGCATTCAACTTATGTGCTTTTGCGCTTGTCGCATCAAAGACAATCTTAATCTCTGGGTCTTCCAAGATCGCATCAATTCCGTGATGGCTTGTACGAATTCCCTTGGACTGTGCTCTTGCCAGACCTTCTGAATCTGGGTCAATACCTGTTACCAAAGTTAACTCCATATTCCCTTCATTTTTTAAAATTTTGTACATTAGGTCTGTTCCAATATTACCCGATCCTAAAATCGCCGCTTTTACTTTAGACAAGACCTCTCACCCCGCTCTCTATTAATCTATGAATTAAGGTTTTACCACTTCAGCAAGCTTGGTAGATGTAAGCGGTGTACCTTGCGTCCACCAGGACTCAGGGAATTCGGTACCGATCCAGGTATCCCAGAGGAACCGATCAGTTCCTGACTTACATCTTCTTGGTTAGAAATTTCTTTGGGTAAGCGTTTGTTCCAATAAAGTCTAATTGTTTCATTTTCTTTAAAAGGGAACCTTTGCTCATAGAGAGATAATAATTTAAGCATTCCATTGAAAACTAAAGCTGTTAGCTTCGAAGCAATCAATTTATTTGTAACTGTTACTTCGTAAATACCAGAGGCAGGAAGTAAATAATATGGATTGACTAAAATATCTGCATTATGTTTATTTAAGCCAACTCTTCCTTTTATTTGATAATAATCACCTAAATACCTTGGAATTTTCTCTAATTCTCCTGAAAAGATCAGGTTTCGAATGAGTGTGGAACTTATCTTTTCACCTTCGAATTCGATTTTATTTACCTTTATCCCATCAATTCTCCCATCAGAGTCGCTTTTGATTCTAGTCATGTTTCCTTCTCCCCGGCACCCATATGTAAAGTCAAAACCGGCCACAACCTGTTTTACTCCAAAGTCGAGAAGATAACGTTGTACAAATTGTTTTGGAGATAAGGAGGCAAATTCCGTATTAAACTGAACGATGTAAAAAACATCCGCCCCCAGCTTTTTAAATATTTTTTGTTTATCTGTCATTGGCATAAGATAGGGAACGATTTTTTTTCCATTTGAAAGTACTTCTTTTGGATGTGGAAAAAAACTCATAATCACTAAAGGTAGCTTTTTCTCCTCCGCCTGTTTTTTTGCCTCTTTTATTACCTGCTGATGACCCAAATGAACCCCATCAAAAAATCCTAGAGCCATCACACAAGGCTTTGCTTTTAAAAGAGTATTTTGGCGGTTGGTGTTCGTCACATGAATGATTTCCAAGAAAGCTCCCTCCTCAATAACAGATAACTTTTTCTCTGTAAGCCCTTTCATTTAAGCCGGTTCGACAGCAACATCTCCAATCCAAGCATCGTACTCAGTGCCTGCTATCGATTCCAACTTACTAGTATCTATTACTATTATTTTATTTAAGGCTTCACTACTTCAACAGACTCAACTTTCGTAAGTGGTGTACCTTGCGTCCACCAAGATTCAGGGAATTCTGTACCAATCCAAGTATCCCCATAGCCAGGTACATCCTTCATATCCCACACAACCGGTTTCCAGGCTGGGTCGGTAATAATGTAGCCTGCGTCTCCGAACAATTCGATTCTGTTTCCGCCTGGTTCAATCACGTACATACAGAAAGCTTGGCTGATTCCATGTTTATTGGGAGGGACTTCAACGAAAACTCCATGATCTTTAAGTAAATCGGCAATATCATAAAGATTTTGTGGGATTCCATACCAATAGCACAGATGATGCAGCTTCCCTTTTACCCCATTAGGCTCTTGCATATAGGCTATTTCATGAACAAGATTGGAAACACTAATCCAGCTTCCAAGGACATGGCCGTTATCTTGAATTTGCTCTCTTAACCGGAAGCCTAGTGTATCTAACATAAAGTCCGTATCAGCTCCAGGATTCGAAGTCATTAGATTAATATGATCGAGACGACGTACGGGTACACCACGATCTGGCCGCTTTGATGGACGATTTAATAGTTTTGATCTTTGGTCATGTTCAACATTGTAATACTCCACATCCCATAAGATTTCCATTAAATGACCATCAGGTGTTGTAAACTGATAGGCCTCTCCATGACCAATATCTCCATCTATCCACCCGCGGCCTAATCCAGTTTTTTCAATTTCTTCTACTCGACGATGAAGTGCTTGTGGTGATGAGGCACGCCACGCGACATGTCCAACTCCTGCTTCTTTTGCTTCAGTAATTTTCAAAGTATTATGATAAAAATCTTCATATGCCCTTAGATAAACGGATCCTTCGGAACGAGCAGTTACTTCCATTCCTAAAAATCTTGTAAAGAATTCTACTGATTGTTCAAGTTTTGGAGAAAGAATCTCCACGTGAGCAAGCTGCGCAACATCATAAATTGGTTCTTGGTAAGAAGTCATTTTTATTTCCTCCTAATTTTATTTTCATTTAACGAGTAGATTACTTACTTGCTAGAACCTCTTCAGATGATAAAGTGCGATATTTGCCGTTAAAGAACATAAGCGGTTCTTTTTCATTAAGCTGGATATCAATGACCTTGCCGATCAATAAGGTGTGATCCCCTTCGACATGGACATTCACCACCTCGCAGGCTACCTGGGCGATGGCCCCTGATAACACAGGGAGGCTCTCTAGTTGATCAAAACTTACTTCTCTTTTTTCCTTGATTTGACCAGCAAATATCATCGATAATTCCTGTTGTTCAGACGATAAAAAATTTACTGCAAATTTTTTGCTGTTCTTAATTTTGTCCAGCATTTGAGCTTTTTCTCCAATTGAAATCACCACTAGTTTTGGATCAAGAGACACGGACATAAAGGCATTTGCCGTCATACCGTGCACCTCTCCAGCGATTTCGGTAGTAATCACGGTTACACCAGTAGCAAATTTCCCCATCGCAGTTCGAAATTTACGATCATCCATCCTGCCAACTCCTCTCCGCTTTATAATTTAACTTTTTCTTTTTCTACTGCGTCATGCCACGTTTTGTTTGTCCAACCGTTTAGGTCATAATCGTTTAACGCTGTGTCAACAAATTCTTTGTAACGATCCGCTGCTCCGACTGCCTCTGCTTGGAATAGGGCTTCCATTCTAATATTTTCATGATTGCCTGCATAATTGACCTCATACAGTTCATGTCTACCTCCAAATTCAGATCCAATCGAATCCCAAACCATTTTTAATAACTTCACTTTCTCCACTGCATTGATGCCTGTTCCTCGGTAATATTGATCAAGAAAAGGTCTTAATTCAGGATTAAGAAAATCACTTGAACTAGACGGCAACTGAATTAAACCACCGGCAACCACTTGTTCAAAAATACCTTTCACTTTCACCCAGCTCATTGGAGCTAATGCTCGATAAGCAGCACTGGAAGCACCATTTGGAATAACAAGACCATTCGGTCCTTTATCCGGATCAGTTGCCATCGCTGTAGACAATCCCCAGAACATATTTCGTATCGCCACAACTTCACCAATTTGAGCTTGCACACCTCTAAAGTTCTTTGTTCCAGCTGCTTCCGTTGCTTTTAATAATAGTCCTGTCATGAAATCTAACTTAACAGCAAGACGAGTACAACCGTGGAATGTAAAGCGGTTAACAAAGCCACTTTCTGGGACGAAATTATTTGATATTTTGATATTTTTGTAGCAAAGTACATCTTCCCATGGAATAAATACGTTATCTAAAACAATGACGGCATCATTTTCATCAAAACGACTTGAAAGTGGGTAATCGAATGGTGTTCCAGTTGTAGCAGCTTGCAGTTCGTACGATGGTCGGCTGATCATTTTTACCCCCGGTGCATTCATCGGCACAAAGAAGATAAGTGCGTGACTATGGTCACCATCTCCTAGATCAATGGTTCCATAGTTCGCAACGAAGTTATAATGAGTTAATGCTGCCGCTGTTCCTACCATTTTGGCACCGCTTACAATTATTCCGTCATCTTTTTCAGCAACAGCACGTACAAATACATCTTTATTTTCATGAAGTGGTTTGGATCGATCAACTTGTGGGTTAATAACAGTATGGTTAATAAAAGGAAGCTCTTTTGCAGCTTTCTTGTACCATGCTTTCGCATTATCCTCAAAACCTTGGTAATAATTTGAGAGGGCATCTAAATGACCAACAAACGAAGCCTTATAATCTGGAGTGCGGCCCATAAATCCATAATTAAGCTTGGACCATTCAGCAATGGCATCTCTTGCTTCTAATAGATCTTGTGTACTTTTAGGAGTTATGAAGAATTTGTGTGTTCGATCACCGTATTCATTTTCGGCAGTTAAAATATCACGTGTAGCTGAATCGTGAAGAGCATCATACATTCTTGCATACGAACGTGCAGAATTTCGATAAGCAGGATGTGTCGTTACATCTTTAATTCTTTCACCGTTTAAATAAACAACTCTTCCATCATTCAAACTTTCCAAATATTCTTTACCTGTGTACATTCCTTCAACTCCATTCTTATCATTATTTTAAATTCTTATGTGACCGAGTGTTTCGATCCCTAAATTTATGTTAATTTATCTGAAAATTCTTTACAATGACACCGAGTGTCAGAGAAATCAGAAAAAACTGCTACTTTATGTCAGTCTTAAGGTAAAAAAAATGTCAGACAACACCAATGGACAATTTCCAACGGGCGTTATCTGACACCTTTATATGTCTTCGAAGGTTTTTTACAATCAATCGAGGCTTCTTCCATCTCTTTACCTTTTCTCATTCATTCCAGATTTAAACCTTGAAACAGTTCTAATGTCTACAAAAGACCATCACTTTATTTGGATTTTTTTAGCCTTTCATGGTCGACAATTTTCAATGCTTTTAGAGCCATAAGCAATTGAAACTGTCTTTGTGGATCACGCAGGTCGCAGCCAAGAAGATCAGTGATTTTCGTGAGTCGATAACGGAGACCGCTTTTAGATAATGCTAGATTTTCAGCCGTTTGTTCCAGGTTTCCACCATTCACAAGAAAATGATATAAGGTTTCAATTAATTCAATTTTATTACTATCTAAATTCTCACACAGATCCCCAAGAGTATCCCTAATCATTTTCCGTATAGCATTTTCATTTTGGTCATTAATTAATACACCAATAATGCCCAGTTCACTAAAAGATGTGACGGGTTTATCCCTTGAAGATAATCGTACAGCTGAACGGGCTTCTTCAACAGCCACACCTGCATCGACTATTTTGCTGTTTTGAGAACTAATCCCCGCTAAAAACAGGGCATTTTTTATTTCCTTTTTTAAATTGGATACTAGAGACAATAAGGTACTTTCAATCTTTTGCTGGTTTAATTGTTTCTCCGTAAAAAGGAGAACTATGCTATCTGGCTGCTGGCCAATTAAGACATTGATGCTTTTATCTCTAAAAAAAGTAGAAACAGCTTCAAAAGTGTTTTTATGGAGAGTAAATTCCTTTTCTTCACATTTTTTCATAAACCTGTAGTTAAGGAAGATCATATGATAGTGATCAGATAAATCCAATTGAATAAAATCAGCTTTCCTAATGATTTCCTGTTGAGAGTACTTCCCACTAATAATTTCTTCTAGGAAATGTCCTTTTACTAGTTCCAATGATTCGATTTCCGCTTTTTCCTTTAAAAACAGCAGCGCACAAATCGACGCTAATCGATCGACAATCATTGAGTCAATTTCATAGTTAGGTGTCCTTCCCCTATCATATAGAAACGAACAATATCCTACGATTTTGCCTAAAAGGTATATTGGGGTAATAAGTCGTGTCCCATTTTCAAACGAGAGAACTCTAACTTTTGTAATATTCAGACTATTATTTTCTGAAGCGTTAAATGTTTTTCTTATCGTTTCATAGCCATCCACTGTTATTCCTTTCAATGTAATGACCTGATGACGAATATCCTCAATAACAATGGGCAAGTTTATTTGTTTATTTAAAATTTTTAAAATGGAATCGATGTTATTGCCTTTTATAAGCTCATTTGTCATCTCGTTATACGTTTTAGACACCAGTGCTATATTGTTCTTTTCAAGCATAAGCATTTCGTTTGTCTGTTCAAGTTCTTTAAGAATTGGCAGTTCTTTACTATAAGAAAAAAATTCTTCTGCCTCTTCCTTCCATTCAGAGACAAGACGCCCCTCCCAAATACAACAAGGTGCCCCTTCCCCCTCACACTCCAGTTCTTTAAAAAATACTTTCTGCCCAAGTAACGAGGTAACATATCCAGTTGCATAACCGGTTAAGGTATAACAGAAGGTCCCTTTATTTATACCAAAATTTTGAATATGTTGTTCTGCTTCAAATGAATTTTCCCACGTTCCCTTAAATCGAAAGGATGTAATTTCGTTATTTTCCATTTCAAAGTCTTTTTCCGTGATTCGGGATTTTGCATGTCCTTTTAAGGCATGAATAATGGGCCCATATTCTATTTTTTCAAGCATACTTAATAATTTGTTTTTCGCAACATCTTTAGCGTCTTCTTCTCCCAAGTGATACCCATACTTGAAGAAAAAGGTTTTCATACGATTAATCCCAATATTTTTAATTAAATCACGCTGCATCGCCCCAAATGCCTTTGTAGAAACTACAACAGACCTTTCATCATTTGCAAACAGTAGTTCATTCACTTGTTTAATATGTAGTAAGTCATGTAACTTTAGCGTTTGCATTCCATTGCTCCCTTTTTAAATGTATTTGCAGCAACAGTATTCCTAACTTTCTCCTTTTACCAGAGCTCCACCTGGCAAACCCCATTCTTTTGTCCTGATTAAAAGGTTGTTAGTTTAATTCTACTTATTGTGGAAAAATACCTTCTTCTACTTCATCAGTCTATAACTCTATAAACACATTCTTAAAATCAGACTAAAATATTAAAAATGTAGAGAAATATAAGGCTCTCACGTCGTATATATGTACACACCGTAAGAGCCTTTCTTCAAATTTTATGATGAAGCTGATTTCGGAGGACTTTTGCTAGAATATCGGCTTTCCAAACATATTCGCCCAAGTCTGTCGTTTCTAATATATTTTTATCTATATCGTTTCGTCCTATTGCCTGAGAAAGTTTTTTCTTATCGTTCGTTTCACTTAATTCATTAGGTTCTCATTAATTCTTTTCTTTAAGGCACGCAACCACTGAACCCCCAATTAGTCACAAAGCCTGTCCTGCTCCAGATGTACACTCTTTTACTTTTCGCCAAACTCTCATCGGTTCTATATTGTGTTAAGTATTTATATGGAGGATTCATGATGTAACCGACCCGCGCGAACCCTTCTCTAAGCAGCGTTTCTTGAACAGATTTCCCATCAACATAAACATAGGCTAGCAGTCGTCCATACGAATCTCTTGTATTCCCCTGTTCCAATTCCATTGCTAAGCTGCCATCACTCACCAGTTCGTTATTCCTTTGGAAAGCCTCCTTGGCATATGGTTGGACACACATTCTAGGATTCTTCGACTCTGGTGTATCCAACAATAAATACCGAATGGTCTCAATTTTCCCTTTTACTTTCGCTTTAATTGTGTCTCCATCAATGGTTTCTATTAACGTGATTGGGATTTGATTAGTTGGCATTCCGGACGCCTCTTCCACTGGGGAACCACTGTTTTGATCCCCATCTTGCTGGATACCGATGTTCGTTTGATTTTCCTCATCCAATTGTTCCATCGGATGAATCGCAAATACCGTTGCAGCTGCCAGTAAACTAACTCCCACTATTCTTTTTTGCATCCATGCTCCCTCTTTTCTTTCATTCTATCACTCTTCCAAATTTACAAACTGTCCGTATTGCCAGCTCTCTCGTTTCAGGATTGTAACGGATCAACTTGTGATGATTGATGAATCGTTCCATTAACGAATGAACACTCTCAATCGAATATCCCAAATCAAATGCCATTTGTTTTTTGGTAATTTTATAGATTCCAATTTGTGTCGTATGTGGATTCGTAAGAAGATAAAGATAGAAAAATTTATCTTCTGGAGTCATCTCCTCTGAAACAATTGGATTCTTCCAAAAATCAGTACGGACCATTCTAAACTTTGCCATCTGCAACCACTGCCTTCCTTTTTATAAAACCCTACATAGAAGATATAGGGTTTAATGAAGAAAACGGACATGTGCTTTTTCATAAGCATGTGAATATTTAATGAACAAACTAATACCGTGGTCAAATAAAAATGGTATGGAATCTATCTATCAATTAAATGATCCGTTCTTAATCCCGATTGTTGCTACTTCGTAACAGTTCTACTTAACAATATCGAATAAACGTATAAGAGCTTCATAATAGAATAGAAATAAGCTTTCAATTATACTGATGATTAAGATGTAAAGGATTCTGCCAGAAAGAAGGACTATATATGCTATTTTACGTAATTGCAATCCTCGTAATTGTGATGGACCAGCTTTCTAAATATCTAATTCGGGCCTACATTGACATCAATGAAACATTTACATGGTGGGGAATACAACTCACACATATCGAAAATAGCGGGATGGCAGGAGGTTTATTTCAAGGCTATGCGCGGCTCTTCGGTGTTGTGGCTGTGTTGTTCGTGATAGGTGTTTTATATTTTCGCAAAACCGGAGATATGAAAGGTGCTCTCATCGATAGTAGTTTTGGATTCCTAGTCGGCGGAGCAATTGGAAATGGCATTGATCGACTTTTGTTTGGGCAGGTGACAGATTTTATTATTCGCTCTGGTGGAATTCTTAACTTGGCCGATCATGCTATCGAGATCGGGGGGTTACTGCTTATTATTTATGGAGTCGTTAGCTGGTTGAAAAATAAGCACTAGATTCTCTAGAATTGCATATGTGAAAATGCTCTTTAACTGTCTTTGCTAAAGTCAAAGGTGGATTATTTTTTTTGGTTAAATGACAGTAAGGCTACGATCAAGCTTGCGAATGCAAACGTAATCATGAAGGTTTCAGAGTGTTTGAGATCAAGCTTTCATTATAAATAGCACTGGCGAACAGTAACTGTTACTGTTCGCCAGAAATGTTTGTTAAGTTCGTCACCCAAAAATGACATTATGTTTTTACAGCCCAAAATGTTGTTTTGCCAGCTCTTTGAATTTTACCTTATCAATATTCTCTTTCGTGAGAATCCCGTCAGCCCATTGGGTAAATGTGGTATCCGTTAAGGTGATATTGCCGTTATTTGTAAGTCGGGTTATTAATGGATGTTTGTTAAATGAAGATTTCGGGTGTTCGGTAATAATTGTTTGGATTTCATTTAACTTCGATAGATCTTCGATAGGTTTCTTGGTATCAAATGCATAGCCAATTTTCCAATCTGAATCTTTATACTTTAATTTCATTTCTAAACAATAATCCCCATATTGTTGATTTACTTTTTTAATTCGAAACTCTCCATTATACGAAGAAATGGTCTCACCGGATATTGGAATGGGTTTTAACGGTAAATTCCCACCAAAACCCGTGTCAACTAAATAGGTTTGTCCCTCGTGGTTTATAAGAACCGTGACATGCGTCCTTCCAAGTTGATGATACTCTTCGGCAGCATGATTATAAACAACACCGTCTGTTAAGACTGCATTAAACCCATTTTCTAATAGGTAGAAATAGAAAAGTGGATTTAATTCGAAACAAAGGCGCCTTCATTTCTTTCCACTATTTTGTTCATTAAGTTTCCCTTTGTAATCTTACGAGATTTGTTTTCAATGATAGTTAAATTTTCAAACGGAATGTTTTGTGCTGTTTTTTCAAGAACCTCGGCTAAATTTTCAAAGGTAATTGTTTCGTTATTCTTAATGCCTATTCTTTTATGAAATAAAGACGTCAGTTTTTGCATTTCTACC
Organism: Bacillus sp. ISL-75; assembly: GCF_018613095.1. Lineage (NCBI taxonomy): Bacteria > Bacillati > Bacillota > Bacilli > Caryophanales > Bacillaceae > Bacillus > Bacillus sp. ISL-75. Next base: position 36,340 of record NZ_JAGGQX010000068.1, on the reverse strand, counting down.
CTCCAAGCCCTTTTATTGCTTTATTTTCTGAAATTCCATTTAAGCGAATATAATATTAACGTCGAAACCTATGATAAATTCCTAGAAATTTATGGTAGCAAATGAATAAAAGCCAGATAATAAATTTTATCATTATTACATGATTCAGGACGGAGTAAAGATTGCACAAATAAAAAAGGTAAAAAAAAAATAACTACAAATTATTTTACAATTTGAGTCATTTTTTTATTTTTTTAGGCCATTATCTTTCCTTTTTATAAAAACGCTCCCCTGTTAGGGGATTATAGTACACTCTTATTTTCTCATTGGTCACTGGGTCAATGTTTATTTCATCTGTTTTTTCAAATCCGGCGGGCACTTTTTCACCCTGCCGACCCTTGAAACGTTTGTCATAAATAAGCACACCTAATAAAATAAAAACAACAACAGCGATGATTTGCAAACCGTAATAGGTGATAATTATCCAAAGTCCGTTCATTACATTTTCTCGACTACGACTGCCGTTCCATATGCAAAGATTTCACTCATATTTTTTCCAGCTTCCCCTGAGTCGAAACGAGTCATAACTACTGCATTGGCACCCATCGCATTGGCATTCTTGATCATCCGGTCCATGGCTTCTTTTCTCGAATCCTCCAGCATCACGGTATATTGTTTAATTTCTCCGCCTACCAAACCTTTTAAGCTCGCCATAATATCCGCACCCAAGCCGCGGCTTCTAACAATTAAACCAAAAACAGGTCCTTTAACTTCGACCACCTTGTAGCCTTGGATATTTTCTGTTGTAACAACTAGCATACAAACACCCCCATCAAACATTCGTAAAATATATGAATAGCCTTTACTTCGTAAATACGCACCCATTATTCCTTATTATACCATTTAAAAAGTGTCAGGCACCATTCAATTATATTTTCCGATTACATGATCCGGATCGACTAACTTGGAAAACGTCCAACCTGTCAAGAACCGTTCCCATGAGCTTCCATGCCCTCATGGCCAACTATTTAGTAACGCTCACTTGTTCAAAAGGCCATGAAGGCAATTGTTTACGAAGAATCTTATCTTCCCTGTAACCTAAAGCGTACTCACCTTGCATAATCGTATGGATTTCCCTAGTGCCTTCATAGATCACTGGAGCTTTGGAATTCCGCAAAAAGCGCTCTACTGGATATTCATCGGAATAACCATAAGCCCCATGGATTTGAACGGCATCATTTGCAGCTTCAAAAGCAGCATTACATGAAATCCACTTAGCAAGAGACGTCTCCTTTGTATTTCGTTTTCCCTCATTCTTTAACCACCCTGCTTTAAAAACCAGCAATCTGGAAATCTCAAGATTTGCGCTCATCTTTGCAATCATTTGCTGTACAAGCTGGTGCTTTCCAATCTCTTTCCCAAATGCTTTCCGTTCATGGCAATACTTAAGGCTAGCTTCAAGACTTGCTTCTATTAAACCTACTGCTCCTGCAGCCACTGTAAATCGGCCGTTATCTAGTGCAGACATGGCAATTTTAAACCCTTCCCCTTCATCCCCTAATCTATTCACAACAGGAACTTTTACATCTGTTAAAAATACTTCTCCAGTATTTCCAGCACGAATACCCAACTTACCCTTGATCGCCTTCGTTTCTACCCCTTCAAAACTACGTTCTACAATAAATGCAGTCATTCCTTTATGCCCTAAATCATGATCTGTCTTGGCAAAAATCAAGAAATGATCGGCAACATCACAAAGAGAAATCCATGTTTTAGACCCATTCAAAATATAGTAATCTCCAAACCTAGTAGCTGTTGTATTCATCGCTGCAACGTCAGATCCCGCATTCGGTTCTGTCAATCCGAAAGCACCAATTTTACGACCTTGTGCTTGGGGGACTAAATACTTTTGTTTTTGTTCCTCTGTTCCCCATTGCATGATCGTCATGCAATTTAGTCCCGTATGAACAGAAACGGCTGTACGATAGGCAGTATCTCCTCGTTCCAATTCCTCACATACAATCGCCAGTGTATTATAATCCATGCCAGCTCCGCCATACTCTTCAGGGATACAGACACCCATTACTTGCAAATCCGCCAATTTTTTCAAAATAGATGGTTCAAAATGACCTTGGCGATCCCACTCCTGAATATTTGGAATGATTTCCTTATCAACAAATTTTCTAACCAATTCCTTTACACTTTGCTGCTCATTTGTTAATTCAAAGTTCATCATATATATTTCCTCCCTAAATAATTTTATTTTGTTTTAATCTCGATATTTCTTCTGAATTATATCCAATGCTCTCTAATAGTGATTCAGTGTGTTCTCCAAAAAGTGGAGGATGGCGCCTCATGGTTACTGGTGTTGCCGATAACTTCAACGGTGAGCCAGTTAATTGAAGATGATCAATTAATGGATGTTCCATTTCGACAATCATCTCTCTAGCCTTTATCTGTGGATCTTCAAACATTTCAGCAATGGTGTTGATTGGGCCATTCGGAACCCCAGCAGCATCTAATTGTTCTTTCCACTCTTTTTTCGGCTTTTTTGAAAGCAGTTCTTCACAAATAGCCACTAGTTTATCGTTATTCTTTAAACGCTGTTCATTATGAATAAATTCTTCCCTTTCCGCTAATTCAGGTCTACCCAGGACAGCAGCAAATCGCTTAAACTGCTCATCATTTCCCACGGCAATGACAAGTTTACCGTCCATGGTATTAAACACCTGATACGGGGAAATATTTGGGTGCCGATTGCCCAGTCGTTTTGGAATCTCTCCGCTGCATAAATAATTACTTGCCACATTAATTAATGAAGAAATCTGGCAATCCATCAGTGAAATATCAATTTCCTGCCCTTCCCCGGTCTGGTTCCGATGCTGTAAAGCCCCTAATATCCCTATACAGGTATATAGTCCTGTTAACACATCAGCGATCGCCACACCAACTTTTACCGGACTCCCTTCAGGTTCGCCAGTGATACTCATCAGCCCACTCATTGCTTGAATGATATAATCATAGCCTGGCAAATCCTTATAGGGACCCGTTGATCCAAAACCTGTGATGGAAGCCAAAATCAGTCCAGAGTTTATTGTTTTTAACTGCGAATAGCCTAATCCCATTTTTTCAAGTGTTCCATATTTAAAGTTTTGAATCACGACATCGCTAGTAAAAGCCAGTTTGGAAAAGATCTTTTTCCCTTCTTCTGATTTAAGATTAAGTGTCATACTTTGTTTATTCCGATTGGCACATAAATAGTACGCACTTTCTCCATTGACAAAAGGCGGCCCCCAGCCCCTCGTTTCGTCGCCTGATGCATAGTGTTCAATTTTGATCACTTCTGCTCCCAGGTCACCGAGAATCATAGAACAAAATGGTCCTGCCAGTACCCGAGAAACATCCAAAATTCTGATTCCATCAAGTGCCACTTTCACAAAATCACCTCTTTCCGACTACTTATAAAACAAAAAGGAGCCAGCAAAACAAACAATGAAAAATTCCATTGATTGCTTTACTGACTCCTACTCATAGCTCGTCTTCCTGCGAAGGAAGATCAAGTGAATATAGTCAATTTAATATCATCATTTTTATTACGATCCATCTGGTCATGCAGCAAGGTTTTTGCTGTCACCCAGTTGTTATTCTAACTATATACCAATAATTTGAATTTTTCAACAATTACTTTTCTGTTGATTTTATTTGCTGATAATGGAGATCTAGATCTTTTAACGCCGCCATCAATGCATTGGCAGCCTTACCTCGATAATACATTTGAAGTGCAGCTATTGCGTCATCAATTCCGTCGTTTAAACTCATCCCCCTTAACACCTGGCCAACAAATCCACGGGCATGTTCAGTAGCCAATGTACAGGAGGCCTCGAGTATGACTCCATATTTTCTATCGATTTCTGCTGTAATCGTCAATGTTTCAAATACACTTTTCGCTGCCATCCCTTGGGGTAACTTTGCATGCCCGGCAATAAACAGAGTTTTTCCATTCATCATCTGAATCCACCTCGCTTTTAAAAAAATGATTTACATTTATTACATGATCTACATTGATTCTATTAATTTGGTTTCTGAAGGAATACGCCTGACTACCAATTTTCCAAAGATGATTTATGGTGGAAAACTTTAAGTCTTGTTAATGAATTCTCCAATTAATTGAATAATCCTGTTGTGTTATTTCAAGAAAGATAAAAGAGTCAGAACGATTTGTATCTTTTTTCATGTAGAACCGTGTCAAGAAATAAATCCACCTATAAAAATAAAGTGCCAGGCACCTCTTCAAATGGTGTCTGCCACTTTATTCTATCATGTCGTATCAAAATGGACGGATGCTGCTCTATTTAATAATAATTCCGATGGCGCACTCGCATATAAATACAACCTATGCATCGGCCTGGTCATGGCTACATACAATAATTTGATGTCTAACTCTTCTTCTCTGTACGATTCTTCCATGGTAAGAATCAATACGGCATCAAATTCCAATCCTTTGGAAAGGTAGGAAGGTAGGATCACAACGCATCCCTTTTTCATATCTTCTTTTTCTTCTAATAGCTGTATTGGAAGATTGCTATTCTCCAGCATTTTATGTATTCGTAAGCACTCTTTGTCTGTTCTTCCAATAATCGCAATCGAGTTAAGTTCTTCCTCCTTGAGTAAATCAATATCATGTTCAAGTATCATTTTTACCTTTTCCAAATTGCCAGGGTCAATTTTCGTAAAACATGGTTTGTCCCCATGTCGAATGACTGGTTCAACTTTTGGTAAGTCTTTATCCATAATAGAAAGAATGTCATTGGCTAAATGCATAATTTCGACTGTCGTTCGATAACTCTTTTGTAAAGCTTGATAATTAGCATTTGGGAAAATGTCGTTTACTAATGGTTCCCAGCTGCTTAACCCTCGATAGGAATGAATCCCTTGGGCTAAATCTCCCACAATCGTAAACAATTCTGTTTCAAAACCTTCTTTTAGTGCGGCAAATTGGAAATAGCTATAGTCCTGTGCCTCATCAATGAAAACACTTTTCATTTTATATGGTTCTTCAATACCTTCTAATTTTGACTTCATGTAAAATATTGGAGCTAAATCCTCAAGCTCTAGCGCCTTTTTAGCAAAAATCCTTTGACAATAGTTACTTAACCTCTTGCATTCTAACTCGGAAAGCGTTCGAGAATATTTTTGTAACAGTTCAGGGGACGTCATCAATTCCTTATATAAGGTAAAAATATCTTTTTTAACAAAAGGTGCCATATAATTTTTTATCGCTACCTTCGATTCTTGTTCCACCCTACTTATTCTTTTTTCTTTCGAATCCATGAAGCTGACTACTTTTTCCGTTCTTTTTTCTGAATCCAGCCTGCTGCTAAAAAGGGCCTTTTCTAATGCATCGTCGTATTTAGAATTAATTTTTGAAAGAATCATCGATTTTTTTATTCTTAAATCATTTGCTAATAGATTTTTAATTTTATCCAATCTCTTATAGATAGGTAAGTATTGAAATTCATTGATAAATAGTTTTTTGAGTTTCCCCCCTCGCATAAGGCGTGATTTTTCTATCATAAAATCCTCGGAAGGTGCCAAATTAAACTCAATTTCTTTTAAATAGTGGTCGATTAACTCCTTAAAATCCAGCGATCCTTTATAACTAGACACCCATTGGATCCTTTTTGATTTTTCGTTTCCGTTAATGAGCGCCATTAATTTTGAATTAGGAGATATTAATGTTAATTTCTTCCCTAAACAATTTCTCATAAATTCGATATAGGTGGTTTGTTTAATTTTGTTTACTCCTAGATCAGGCAGAACGGCGGAAATATAATCGATAAACAATCTATTTGGTGCAAGAATCATTAGTTTTTCTGGAGGAAATCGATATCCAGAAGAGTAGAGAAAGTAGGAAATTCGATGGAGAGCTATGGTTGTTTTTCCACTTCCAGCCGCTCCTTGAACGATAATGGGGTGTTTAAGTGAAGCTCGAATGACTTCATTTTGCTCATTTTGGATGGTCGCCACAATTTCTGTTAATCGATTATCCGCTTTTCCTGATAAGGATTTCTGCAATAGTTCATCGTGTGTGGTTAAATCGATATCCCTAATCTCTTTTAATAGTCCATTTTCGATTTCATACTGCCGCTTTAACGATAAATAGCCACTTTGCGTTTCTCCATAGGCGTCATACGTAACATTTCCTAACCGGCCATCATAGTAAACATTTGCAATCGGTGATCGCCAATCGACAATAATCGGAATCTGATTCACACGGTCAAACAGTGAGGCTTTCCCAATATATAAAATCTCTTCTTTGGTGTCACCACTGCTTGTAAAATTGATTCTCGAGAAATACGGTTTCCCAATGACGCTTGCTAACCGTTCCAATTCACTTTCGGCCAATTCTAAATATTGAGCATTCGTTAAAAGGTTCATGTAGCTTAAACTACTGTCTGACGTATCCAGTTCAGCAAAGGCTTCTTTCAAATTCTCGACAAACTGTTCTTTATTTCCCTTCGATATTTCCAGAACGCTTTTAATATATTCCTTAGTAAACTCTAGGCGCTCCACTTCTGTTTGATAATCTTTATGATTAAGAACTGATACTTGTTTTTTCGAGCTCATTCTCTTATCCGTCACCTCTCAATATGAGTTTTACAACGGGAACTGGCACAAAAAGAAACATCTACAATTTTTTTGTAGATGCTTTTCTTTACAATGGAGCTATATTTTACCATTTAACAAGTGTTAAATCAACATACTTTAAGTTAATTGTTTTACCCTTTGTAATAGAGTAAAGCTATTAGGAAAATAATCAATCCTATTAAGAAAATAGGACCAAGACCTGTACTGTATACAAAGTAAATTCTAATATGAAGAATCGCATGAATAATAAGAATGACCAGTAAGCAAAAAAGCAATATAATTGTTAACTGTACATTTTTATTCCGATTTCGATTCAAAGAATTGGCTCCCTTCTAGAAGCTCTACAGGGACACTTAATGGACTAACCTACTCTTGTTTTTTTATATAAATATTTTACGGTTGCTTGAATTATTCCTTCCTCTAAAAAAACCGACCTCTGATTTATTCAAAAAGGTCGGGTTTTTAAGGAATTTATTTTATTTTGTTTGAGAAATTTGGTTAACTATTTGGGTTAATGCCTCGTTGATTGGCGTAATTAGACGACCGAGAACCTTTTCAAAATCATTACTTTCAACTGCTAATGAACCATTTCGAATACTCTCTTGAATTCCAACAACAATCGGAATGACAAAATCCGGTAAACCTAGACCTTTCATGATTTCAGCATAAGTCTCATCAGTGACTTGTTGTACAGGTATTTCTTTACCCAATACAACTCCAAGAGCAGATGCTAATTCTTCTTGAGATAATAGAGGAGCAGAAAGTTCATAAACCTTATTTTCGTGACCGTTTCCGACAAGCACGGCTGCTGCTGCATCTGCATAATCTTGTTGTAGTGCCCAGCCTACTTTGCCTGTTCCAGCTGAAGTTACCCATGGAGCACCTGCCATCGCCCCTTGAATGCTGCCAATTTCGTTTTCTAAATACCAATTGTTACGCAAGAAAGTATATGGAATTCCTGTTTTAATAATTGCTGCTTCTGTCGCAACATGAGGCGGTGCCATTAAATTTGTGCTTTCTGTTGCATTAGCCAAACTTGTATAAGCGATATATTTCACTCCAGCACGTTCAGCTGCAGCGACTGCATCTGTATGCTGACGAATTCTTGTTTCATTGTCACCATCCGCAGAAATAATTAATAAACGATCAATCCCTGCAAAAGCAGTATCTAATGTTTCCGGAAGGTCAAAATCTCCTTGGCGAACTTCTACTCCACGAGCTCGTAATCCTTCTGCTTTTTCAGGATTGCGTACACTGACAGCCAATTGATTCGCTGGTACAGTTTTTAATAAGGTATCCACTACTTTTGATCCTAATTTTCCTGTTGCACCTGTTACTAATATTTTCATTTGATATTCCTCCAATTGTTTTATTGTTAAAATTATTTTTATTATTTCCACTAACCTGTAATTAATTCGATTACCTGTAATCATTTTAATAACATGTTGGTCATTTGTCAACGTAAAAAACCATTTATATATTTTGTTCGTAATTTTGGTATAATACACTTGTAATCAAATTGATTACATTCTAAAAATATGGAGATATTAAAGTGTAGAGACAATAGAGAAGGTGAGCAAAGATGTCGGTTAGCAGCCGTTTTGCAGTTGGAATTCATATATTAACACTTCTTGAGGTTAATAAAGACGGGGTAAACTCATCAGAGTTTATTGCGGGAAGTGTCAATACAAATCCAGCCGTGATAAGAAAAATAATGGGCATGTTAAAAAAAGCAGGATTAGTAAATGTACGACCTGGTATTGCTGGGGCTGAACTAGCAAAGGACCTGTCTACTATTACCTTGTTGGATGTTTATAAAGCAGTTAATGTTGTTCAGGAGAAAGAATTGTTTAGCATACATGAAAATCCCAATCCTAATTGTCCCGTTGGAAGAAATATTCAAAATACAATTGGTCCACTGTTTTCAATTGCCGAGACGGCATTGGAGAAAGCTCTCGGAAATGTAACGATTGAGGATGTAGTCAAGGATATTACCAAAAAAGAGAAATTTAATAGAATGTAAAAATACAATAGAGAAAGCCGAGGATACCGTACTCCTCGGCTCTCAACTTGCATAAAACTGATTTTTAACTAAAGGTAATAGTTTTCTGATATAACCTAGATGAAAACCCTTAGTAGTAAGGTAGTCTGACCGGCTAGATGCTCTTACTTTTTATAGCTGAGACCAAAGCCGAAGGTGTAGTCGTCACCCGCTCCATTTGTGTAAGTATAGTCAAACTTTTCGGCGTAGCCTGGGACATCAGAGGCGTTCATTTCTACAGCCTCTTGATTGGCTGGGATGGTGATAGGCAGCTTACCTGTTGGGTTGAAGCGTCCGCGAAGGACATCAAGTAGTGCTTCGGCCTTGACGCTGTAAGTAGCCACGACTGACGCAGCCGCAGGCTCTACCTCATCGATAACCCATGGATTGGTCATGTTGATTACAAGGGTCGTTGGGACGGCTGCTTCGATTTCTTTAACTTTTTCAACGTTAATTCCCGTGTTTGTACCTAATTTAATGTCTACAGTAGAGTTGTCAGGCAACTCGAATGGACTTGGACGCAGCCAAACTACAGCGGCAGTTGCTTCATCAAGCGTGTCAACGATCGTTATTGTTGGGTCTTCCTTCGCAATCATCTTCTTCATTGCCTCTGTGCGACTGGCACTGTTGGAACCGCTAAACACTTCTACGTATACCTTTGTATGTGCAATTTTTTCATCAGTCAGCGGCAGCATTCCTTGATTGTTGCGTAGAAGCGTTACGGACTTAAGATGCGCTTCGTCTGCTCTGGCCTGGGATTTTTCTGAGCTGGCAATGGCCTGAGCTTCTGTCGGATCCGTATATGGGTCCTCGAAAAGTCCGAGGTTGAATATTTCAGTAAGCAGCTGGGACACGGAAGAATCAAGGTCGTTCTCTTTAATTAAGCCTTTATTTACAGCAGAGATAAGGCCGCTTGGGTCGTTGTTGTCAGAGAAAATGTTAGTTCCAGCATCGATTGCCTTGGCAAACTTCTGCTCGATTGTTAGGTCATGCACACCCCAGTCGCGGTTGGTCAGCACGCCGCTGTCGCTGTTGACGTATCCCTTAAAGCCCATCCGGTCACGGAGCAGGTCAGTGATGAGGGTCTTGTTGTAAGCACCGGCTACCTCTTCGAACTGCTGTGTCTCAGATTGCCAAAGCTCACGTGGAAGCTGTGCAGCGCTGCCCTCATTTTTAGGGACATTGTAGTAGGACATGACCGAGCTTACTCCAGCATCAATGGCAGCTTGGAACGGCGGCAGTTGGTATTTGTAAAGGCTGCCAGGCGTTGGATAGGTCGCAAACTGACCGGCCTCATTGTGCGGGTCGAGGCCTCGGACGACAGCTCCGTCACCAGGGAAATGCTTAACGGTCTGGGCGACAGACTTGCTGTTAAGCTCCTCACCTTGGAAACCAAGGACGAGTTCTTTGGCAATTTTTGCATTCAACGTTGGGTCTTCCCCGAACGTGCCGGAAATGCGGCGCCAGCGCGGTTCAGTCGCAGTTTCAATCTGGTAGCCGTAGTCCTTCTGGATGCCGGCTTCGCGCCATTCGTCGCGGGCAATCTCGGCAAAGTCGCGAATAAGGCTGAGGTCACGCGTTGCCGCTAGACCTAGGGTTCCAGGCCAGGTGGAGAATTGACCGGAAGCCTCGCTGATGCCGAACTCGTTCTGTTCATTTATGTTATTCCTCGGGTTGGAGGTGAAAACGATCGGGATACCCAGCGGTGAGGCCTCTGCAATCTCCTGAAATTGGTTTGCTCGCTCCGCTAGAGCTTTAGCTGAAGGATTGTCTCGGATGATAAGGTAGCGAATATGGCGATTATTGATGTAATCGTTGATGGCGGTAGTGCTAAGCGATGTGATTTGCATGATGCCTGCTTTCTCCTCCATGCTCATTCGCGGCAGGAGATCGGCTACACGCTTTTCGGTGGACAAGCGCCAGTCCTCGTAAGGATCAAGCTTGCCGTTGGCATTGAGATCTTTGAATAGTCGTTGACCAATCTTAATAGTGGGCTTAACATGAGCTTCAACCGATGGCGCCTTTTTCCCACCAGCATTTCAGTGGTCCGGTGGTGAGACAAATGCCCCGCCGGCAAGTGTGGCAGCAGCCACACTTGTGATAAGAGAAGACCTGAACGGTTTATAACGACCTTTTCCTCATCCGATAAGGAATAAAAAGGACCTGGTCAGGAACAAGAAATTATTACTATTTCGAAAACATCAAAAAAAGTACCAGGCACCATCCAATAATCTGGAAGGTGCCTGGCGCTAAATAATAATATTAAAACGGTTATATGCTAATTGTTTTTTTCACCATTCATTTGGACCGTCATGGAAGTTCAAGGTTATCCTGCTCTCCATTTTCTGTACAAAATTACTTACCCTTATCTATCAGTACTTAATCACATTTTAGGAGGCAAGGGACTTAAAATGCGCAAAATAATCATTTAGATAGTTTTTATCCATTCTAATGCAGATTCACAAACTTGCATGTCCTGTGAATAATGCCCACCACTAACCCCAATACCTCCAACGACCTGGTTATTTATTTTTATTGGGTAGCCACCACCGAATATTATTAATCTAGGTGTATGTACAATTCCATGCAGTAAAGGTGGATCGTCCTTAATTCTGTCATACCATTCATGAGTTGCTCTTCTATAAGTAGCAGCTGAGAATGCTTTATTTTGAGCTATTTCTAAACTTAATACGGGAGCTCCGTCCATTGCAGCGAAGGCTTTCAAGTAACCAGTACTATCCATAATAGAAATACTAAAAGGTAATCCCAGCTCTTCCGCTTTTTTTATTGCTTTTTCAAGCATTTTATTTGCCAATGCAAGACTAATATTACTTGATTCCACTGTTTTATTTACTTTCTCCAAGTTTATAACCACCTTCAGTTTTTTTCTTATTCATATTTAGATGCCCATATATGCTTGACGTAAGCGATCATCATTCATTAATTCATCACCCTTGCCTTGTAACACTATCCGTCCATTTTCAATGACGTACACACGATCGGCAGTTTTTAATGCTAACTGAACGTTTTGTTCAACTAGCAATATTGGCGTCCCTTGTTGTTGATTAATTTCCTGAACTGCCTGATAACAGTCCTTTATTATTAAGGGTGCTAATCCTAATGACGGCTCATCTAGCAACAACAATTTAGGAAGTCCCATTAAACCGCGTGCAATCGCACACATTTGCTGTTCTCCTCCACTAAGCGTTCCAGCTAATTGGTCCTTCCGTTCTTTTAGGCGTGGTAATATTTCAAATACCTTTTGTAATGTCTGTTGCATTTCTGATCTAGCCTTTTTAGGGTATGCTCCAAGTTCTAAATTTTCTAACACGCTCATAAAGGGAAACATCCCTCTTCCTTCTGGAACGTGAATAATTCCTTTTTCTACAACTTTATTTGCCTTTATCCCAACCAAGGTATCTTGATCAAAAAGTATTTCTCCATCATATTTTACCAAACCCGAAATTGCCTTTAAAAGAGTTGACTTTCCAGCTGCATTGGCCCCTACTAATGCGACGATTTCTCCAGGGTATACCTCGAGTGAAATATCAAATAATACTTGAATTTCATTATAGTAAGCATTTAAATTTGAGATTTTTAAAATTGGTTTATTCATCATTCCACCCCTAGCTAACCAATTCATCACCTAAGTAAGCTGCAATTACTTTAGGATCACGAGATATCTCCTCAGGAGAACCATTGGCTATGATATGACCTTGATTAAGTACTATTACTCTATCAGATAGTTCCATGAGCGCTTTCATGACATGCTCTACTAAAACGATTGTTACGCCTTCTTCTTTTATTTTTTTTATTAATAGAATCATATCTTCTACTTCTGCTGAATTTAAGCCTCCCATTGGTTCATCAAGGAGGAAGAGCTCAGGTTCAGTAGCCAAAGCTTTTGCTATTTCCAATTTTTTTCTCAATCCTATCGGTAGAGAATGTGCCAATTTATAATCGTGCTCTTGTAAATTGAGCATATCTGAAATTTCTTTTGCGCGTAATTTCGCTTTACTAACACTCTTATGTTTTAATAGACAACCAACCATTATATTCTCTAAAACGGTTAAATCATCAAGTGGTTTAACAACCTGAAAAGTCCTTGCCATCCCATTTTTACATGCTCTTTCAGGGGTAATCTTTTTATGAATTTTTTCCTTAAAATATATTTCCCCAGCAGTAGGTTGTAAAAAACCAGTTAATATATTAAATAAGCTCGTTTTCCCAGCTCCATTCGGACCAATCAGACCTAATATTTCGCCCTGTTTGACATCGAAGGAGATATCTTGAAGAACCTTTAATCCACCGAAGCTCTTCTGCAATTTTTTCACTTCTAAAATTTTCACTTCAATCCCCCTTATTAAGACTTACAGTTTCTTTAGGAGTTGTTCTGCGAAACCATTTCAAAGGACTAAAACTTATTGGCTTTTTAAATAATGAAACAAGACCTTTTGGTAGATATAGCAGGATTAATACTAAACATAGACCGTAAATAACTAAATGAAGACCTGGAGCAATTCCACCGAAAAATGCACGTAAAAGTTGTCCTAGGGGAATCATAATATAGCCTCCAATAATTGGCCCAATGGTTGTTCCCACTCCACCAACCAAACTGAGCAAGACCATTTGCAGTGAATTATCGACAATAAATAAGCTTTCCGGATCAATGTATAAAACATATTGAGCAAAAAAGCTTCCAAGCAAGGCTGTTAAAAAGGCACTTACTGCCACTGCCTTTAAACGAACCACTAGTGTGTTTATGCCAAGTGCTCTTGCCGCATCTTCATTTTCTCTGTATGCCATTAAATAATAACCAAGTTTAGAATTACTAAAATATATAGATACTAGATACATTCCAATCATCGCAAGCCAAATGATTATACTTACCGTTTGTTGATTCTCGAATATCATATTAGAGAAACTTGTTTTATATGGGATGACTATTCCGGCTGAACCTTTTGTTAAATCAGACCAGCCAATTGCAAGAATTCTTATTATTTCCGCGAAAGCGATGGTAGACAGTGAGAAAAATGGTCCCTTTAATGGAAAGGTTAAACTACCTAAGATTACCCCGATAATGGATGCAACTAATCCGCCAACTAGCATTCCAATCCACGGCGAGATGGAAAAATGAATAAAGATTAAGGTAGAGGTATATGCTCCAATTCCAAAAAATGCAGCATGACCTATTGAGAGTTGACCTGCATACCCACCTAATAGATTCCAAGCAGAGGCAGCAGCTGACCATAACATCACTAATATTAAAATGTCTCGATAAAAAGAATTGGTGATTACAAAAGACAAGATCAATGGTAATAGTAACAATACAATTCTAATGGAGCTGAATTCTTTCTTTAAGTTATTCCCAATCATTTAACACCCAACTCCTCCGTTCCACGCTGGCCAAATAGCCCAGCAGGCTTAAAGGCTAAAACCAGAATGAAAATTCCAAAATAGATTAGTTGTTTCATGGATGTTGAAATAAAATATCCACTAAACGCTTCCGTTAAACCAATCACCAATCCACCAATGAGTGTTCCTGGAATACTCCCTAAACCTCCAAGCACGACTACAACGAATCCTAATAAAGCAAAGTTAAATCCTATAGTTGGATACACATAGAAAATTGGTAGTAGTAGTCCCCCAGCCAAAACCGAGATAGAGACACCCAAAGAAAACGTGAAAACATAAACCTTATCAATGTCTATACCCATAAGCATAGAGACATTTTTATTTTGCATTGTGGCGCGGATTGATTTTCCTGTGAAGGAGTTTTTCAGATAATAATAGAGTCCTATAGTAAGAGCTATAGCTACGAGAAAAACTACTAACCTCGGAAATGAGATGCTAATACCATCTGTAATTGAAAATTGCCACTTAGAATATGGCGTTTTAACTGATCTGAAGTCTGCAGAGAATAACATCAAGGCTAGATTTTGCAGGATAATCCCAATACCAAAAGTAATAAAAGTTTGTCCTAAATGTGACGCTCTAGCAAGCTTTAAAATAAATGGTCTTGCCAGAGTCGAGAAAAACAAAAAGCTAAGTGGTGTAATTACTAATATAGAGATATACGGGTCAATCCCGTAGAAATGAAATGCCCAGAAAGAGAGATACATAGATACCATTATTAATTCACCGTTGGCAAAGTTTACAATTCTCATTACTCCAAAGATAAGGTTTAAACCAATACTAATCAATCCATACAAGCCACCAAGTAATATACCTGTAACGATTAATTCAAACATTTCTTCACCTCTTTTTTACCAAGGCTCACTGTAAAAAACATAAGTGGTACTCCAGTGAGCCCAGGACTTTTAAATTAACGATCTTTCCATTCGGGTAGTGGAAGCATTATTGGATCCTTTTTAGCAAAGTCCTTAGGCCAAACTGTAACTAGTTCGCCATTCTGCCATTGTTGAATAGTGTTAAAAATTCTTTCGTTCTGACCATCCTCGCCAAACTTAATACCAAATCCTAATGGGGTTGAACCAAGTGGTTCATCGATACTAAGTGCAGCTTTCCTAACTTTTTCTGCATCTAAAGAACCTGCCTTAGGAATTACTTTCGTAAATAATGTGTACATGGAGATAAAATTACGTACGGAATGGGAAGCAGGAATTTTTCCTGTTTTATCTTTATAGCGCTTTTCAAATTCGGTCAACATACTCTTCGCTTCATCTGTTAAACTATCTTGATTAATTGCTGTAGAAACATCCGCAACCAAGATACCTTCTGCATCCTTACCGACACCATTATAAAAATCTGGAGTGGTTTGCCCTGTACCGGAAGCGATTACAATTTTAGGGTTATAATTATTTTCTCTAGCTTGTTTCCAAAATAAAATCGCATCATTGAAATATTGTGATAAAAGCAATACATCATGTTTTTGGTCTTTTAGCTTTAATACAAGTGAAGATAGATCATTTGTGCTTGCACTATAATCCTCTTTAAACGTAATGTTGATATTCTTTTCTTTGGCACGTTTTTGAACTAATTCAGCTATAGCGGCTCCAAAGGAAGAATCTTCATATACAAGAGCAACTTTTAATTCTTCAACAGGTTTATTCAACTTACTTGCTGCTAAATCCGGGATACCATCTACCATTGCATTAGCCATGGCACTTGTATTATCGTTTGTTCTGAAAACGTACTTATAACCCTGTGAAGTTAGCGCATCTGAAACTGCTCCACCTTCCCAATATATCTTTTTATTTTGATTTGCTACACCAGCGTTTGCTAGCATAATAGAACTTCCATACGTACCAATTAGTAAATCCACGCCTTTTTGATTTACCAATCGTTTTGCTTCTGTGGTAGCTTTTTGTGGGTCAGTAACATCTGATTTAATTAACTCAAATTTTTTACCATCGAACCCACCTTTTTCATTGGCCATTTCAAGTGCAATTTGTGCCCCCGTTAAAGCTTCGTTTCCAAGAACAGCAAGATTTCCAGAAAGAGGATATAAAGCTCCGATTTTCCAAGTACCACCTTTCTTAGATCCATTTGCAGAACTAGAACACCCTGATAATATTAGTAATAGTGAACTAACAATAATTAAAAAGTTTAATAGTATTTTTTTGGACATTTAAGTCACCTTCCTTATAAGTTTACTGGTCTTCCGCTACCAAAGGCTTCGATTGCTGTTCCAGTTATGGCTGCCATTTTCGGTAAACATAAATCGGCAATGATATTTGCGATATCTTTTGGATGTAACCAATTTTCTTTATTTACATCTGGGGCAAGGTCTTCCATCATTTTTGTGTCTACTGGACCTGGGCATACAGCATTTACTCTAATGTTGTAAGGTTTAAATTCTTCCCCAAGGGCTTTAGTAAATCCCACCACCGCATACTTCGAAGTAATATATGCACTACGATTTGGACCACCTTTTGTCCCCCATATCGAGGAAATATTAACTATAATTCCACCCTTTTTCTCCTTCATATCTGAGACTACTTCACGAGTACATAAATACACGCCGCGTACATTTACATCTTGATTTAAATCCCATTCTTCAACAGTGGTTTCATCAAACGGCTTGATGGTCATAACACCTGCGTTATTGATTAAAATATCAATCATTCCAAATTTTAAATGGACTTCTTCGACAGCCTTTTTAACAGATTCCTCTGAACGAACGTCTCCATAAAGAGCAATAGCCTCACCATTATGATTATCTCGAATAAAGTCTACTGTTTTTTGGCTTTCAGCCTCGTCGTTTGAGAACACAACAACTTTTGCACCCTGTTTTGCTAAGAGAATTGAAGTTTCTCTTCCGATACCCCTTCCGCCGCCTGTAACAAATGCTACTTTACCCTTTAATTCCAATGCCATCATCCTTTCAAAATACTTAAAATCCATTCGAAAATACATTCGAGTGCCTTGTATTTCTATAAAATTAAACCTCGAGTTTCATTGAATTGTTCAAGTAAGAAACTGCATGAACACCGGCACGGCGGCCAAACACAAGACCCCTTAGCACAGATGTCCCGCCTGGATATTTTCCGTAATAAAGACCAGCCGTCTCACCGACTGCATATAAACCTAGAATCGGATCATGATCTTGAGATAGAACACGCCCATTCGTATCGGTAGCTAATCCACCATTAGTGAAAACATTGGAGCATGCAATTGGATAGGCGATAAACGGAGCCTTATCAATTGGAATCGCCCAATTGGACTTTGGTGGAGTAATTCCAATTGCCTGTTTTCCATCCTTTTTATCCCAATGAAATTCACCCGGTTGAACAGCAGCATTATAGGATTCAATAGTTGCGGTTAGTTGTTTTACTGGCACATCAATCTTTTCAGCCAGTTCTTCAATCGTATCAGCAACAATGGCCGGTTTATCGGTTTCCATTGCCCGTTCATAGTTTGGAATTTCATACATTTTTTGATCGCCGATCATATAGGCAATATGACCAGGAAGATCGTGGAATATTGTCCGTGCAACCTCTTCATATTGCTCGTCAACTGTTGTTTTCCCCTCATCAACGAAACGTTTACCATTTTGATCGACCAAAATAAAGTAAGGGTATGTCATAACAGCAGCCTCTTCCCGCTTACTTCTTGGGTCGACCGGTTCAGCATGAAATGAGTCGAACTGACCAGCCGTTTTTGCCCCTAGCTCCCTTGCCATCCGAATTCCTTCGCCCTTGTTAAACAAACCACCCTCTGCAACTGGTCGGATTTTATGTGCGTCTCTGCCGATATATTGGGACATCATCTCCTGATTTCCCTGGAATCCACCTGACGCTAACACGACTGCTCCAACTTTTAATTGAAGTGAGGTTCCACCCTTGACACGCACCATTAGTCCATTCACTACACCCTCGTCATCAAGAAGTAATTTCCAAGCAGTAGCTTCGTAAATAATCTCTACCCCAAGTCCACTTGCACGGCGGGATAGTGTATCTACGATGGCTCGTCCACCGCCTACTGGAAGCAAGCGAGGCCTAGACGCTGTTAAAAACATCGTTGGCAGGTAATCGAATTCAACACCTTTTTCCTCGACCCACCGCAATGTACTACCAGCGTCCTGGGCGAGAGTTTTTATGTACTCTCGATCTGAATAGTTGTCTGAAAAAGCCAGCATGTCTTCTACAAAGTTATCTGCCACTTCATCTAGATTCTTCATGCGCATATAGGAAGCTGTCCAACGTGAGTTTCCACCCCTATGGTCACAATCAGCTCGTTCCAGAATGGCAATTTTCAAGTTCTTATTTTTTTTTTTAGCTGTTTCAGCAGCAGACAATGCGGCTGAGGTCCCAGCAACTCCACATCCAATGACAATAATATCGTAATCAACATCTTGAACCACTTTTGGTCCTCCTTTTAACTCTTAAATTTTAGAAAGGGCTTTCAAATAGAAAGTTTACTTTTTAATAAATGATTGATTTTCAGCATACTTTTTTTCCCACGCTTTAATTTGATTGAGTTTAAAGAGTGATTGTCTCTCTTCCCATGTACAAATCAAATCGTGCACATTTTCTTGTGAACCTTCTGCTTTTAATATTCTTAAAGACTCTGAGATTCCTTTGATCGCTGAACGAAGAACAGTATTTGCACACAACATGATTTTAAAACCAATTTCTTCTGCTTCTTTCAAGGTAATTAGCGGGGTTTTACCACCTTCTACTAGATTTACTATTTGAGGTATCCCTTTTAATGAACTGGTAATTTGCTTTAATTGTTCAATTGTTGTCGGTGCTTCAACAAAAATAATATCAGCCCCAGCTTCAGCATAGGCATTTGCCCTTTCCAATGCGTCATTCATGCCATTTACGGCTAATGCATCCGTTCGGGCAATAATCGCTAGATTTTCATCGTTTCTTGTATCCACAGCGGCTTTGATTTTACCGACCATTTCTTCTTTGGAAATAACATCTTTCCCATTGAAGTGCCCGCATTTCTTAGGGGAAACCTGGTCTTCTATTTGAATCGCAGCAACACCTGCCCTTTCAAACTCACGTACTGAACGCATTACATTAATGGCGTTACCAAATCCTGTATCGGCATCCACAACTATCGGAATAGTGGTTACGTCAGTCATACGTGCAACGATTTCAACCACTTCTTTTAGGGATGTAAGCCCTACGTCTGCCCAACCTAATTGGGCATTTGAAATACCAGCACCTGTTGCATATATCGCATTAAATCCAATTTCTTCTATTAATCTAGCTGACATCGAATCATAGGCTCCAGGGAGGATAAAAGGAACTGGTTTTTGTATTAATTTTTGAAACTCTTTAGTTTTGGACATGATTTACTTCCCTCCATTAACGCTACTGAACATTTCAAATATTCCGAAAAATTAAAATAGACCAAGACCTTTATAGATAAGGTCTCGATGCATCTAGAGAAAAAGACACAATTTTAACATTTCAATCTTTTTTTATATTAATTATCTTGAATATGCGATTCTATTGCCTTTATTGCAGCCGCTTGGCTGTTCTTAATATGCTCTCTCATTAATATTTCTGCCTTTTCATGATCTTTTTTTGCTATAGCTTCAAATAATTCGTTATGTTCTTGAGCAGCTTTTTTACTTCGAGAATTGCTTTCGGTAGGGGCAATCCTACGGTATCTGGAGATATGATCATTTAATTGATACAACATTTTCAGGGCTGTTTTATTTCCACTAATCTCATACAGATAGGAATGATATTCACTTCCGAATTTTACAACGTCTTCCCTGTTATCCTTAATTGCCGCTTCCACAATATGTTGAGTAATATGCCCAAGGGTTTGAATTTCAGCTGGGGTTGCCTTTAACGTTGCTTCCCTAGTCACTAATCCTTCTAATAGACTTCTAATAGTAAAAATCTCGTTCGCTTCTTGTGTTGTTAACGGTGCCACTTTGAGTCGTCCGTTTGGTTGTCTTTTTATTAGTTCTTCAATTTCTAATCTTTGCAATGCTTCTCTAATAGGAGTCCTACTAATCTCAAGTTCAGCAGCCAAATTTTCTTCATTTATCGGTTGATCAGGTTTCAAAACGCTTTCAATTATTCTTTTTTTTATCTCAAAGTATACAAAATCTTTAGTAGATACCCTACGGTTACCAAACGGGGATAATTGCATCACTAAAACCTCCTCCCATTTAAAAATTTTTTGCCTATTCAAATTGTTTTATTATATCAAATAGCAAATTCGTATGAATGTATAATTGTGCAACTGTGTAATTGTATACAATTATTTATAAGTTTATTTTATTACCTTAAATTACCTTTGTCAATATTTTTTGAATTTTATGCAAATTTATATAAACATAGTTTTTTCTTTTAGGCTGTTTCAATATTTAAACAACCCTCTTCAGTTATTACTGAACTATCAATTTCCTCTCATCTTTTTGGATGTACTTCTAAGCTTAGCAATGGCATCTTCCATAACTTGATCGTGCCTGATAAACTATTAAGCATGGCCGTTTTGAAATTATTTAATTCTCATAGCCAAAATAATTAATTCCTGAATTTCTCACTTAATTTTCAATTCAACACAAAAAACAGGGTAACCACTATTAAACAAAAAAAAGTGTCAGGCACCATCCAATTATCTGGTTGGTGCCTGACACTCATTTATTCATTACCTGGTATTCATTTAACAATTTATTCAGGAAGTCTAGTCTCTGCTTCGCATTCTCTTTGATTATGATATCTACACCCGTATCAACGACTTTTTCAACATTTTCTCCTCTTGTTACTTTCAATGCTGTTTCAACGCTTAAATATCCCATATCATATGGATTTTGTGCTACAGTACTAGATATCGTTCCATCCTTGATTAACTTCAGCATATCGGGAATTCCGTCTGCTCCAATGACTGGTATCGTAACACCTTGTTCCTCCAATACCTTAATTACAAGTAAAGCAGAAATGTCATTTGTGGCAAAGACTCCCTTAATATCCGGATGATCGCGCAATATCTTTGTCATTTCTTTTTTTACTGTTTTGGGATCATCCGATATCCCTACTTTTTCAGCCGCCAAGATGATCCCCGCATCTTTAAAAGCCATTTCAGCGCCATTCATCCGTTCTCTAAATACTGAAATGGAAAAATCGCCACCGATAATGGCCACTTTATTTCCAGGTTGGAGCTGCGAGGCTAAAAGTGAGCCTGCTTTTTTTCCTAAATCCACGTTATCGGTACCGATATAAGAAGTTTTATTTTCCAATGGAAAATCATTATCTACTAGTAATACAGGAGTTTTTTTGATATCAGTAAACTTTTCCAGTAAAGGAAGAACCGTTGAATCCGTCGGTGCGACAATTAATACATCTGGATTTTCTTGATAGGTCTTCTCTAATAATCTACGTTGTTCTTCAGCAGATTCATTACGTGGTGCGATAACTTTCCCATCGATGCCAAAATCTCTGAACCCTTTTTCAGCGCCTGCTTTAATAATTTTCCAATATTGTATGTCTAAACTTTTTAAAACAATGACCACTTTCGGTCTTTCATCTACAAATGAATTAGAAATAAAACTTATAATGATGACAGAAATAACCGCTCCTACAAAATAAACTAGTTTTCTATTTTTTAACAATACATCCTCCCCTCTCTCTTATTTTAAGAATAGTAACGATCAGTTATTAAGAATGGGATTTAATTGAAAGCGAACCGAGAAAATGGTCCCCTCATCCCCCGTTGTTATATCAATTTCAGCGTGGTGTCGTTTTGCTACACTGTAGCAAATAGCCAAACCTAATCCTGTTCCCGTTTCCTTCGTTGTAAAGAAAGGTGTTCCTAATTTTTGTAGAACGTCCGGGCTGATGCCGTGACCCTGATCTTTTATTTCTAAAATGACGGCTTGGTTTTTTGTATATGTTTTTATCGTAAGTTTTCCATTCGACGACATGGCATCGAGTCCATTAAGGGCGATATTTAAAATTAGCTGACGGATTTCTTTTTGATCGATATAAATATCCGGACACTTATTTAAATCAAGCTTAACTTGTTTATTTGACCGAAAAGCCTCCGCTTGAATTAGTGGAGATAATGCTTCTAGTATCGTATTTAAGTTTTGCTTTTTCTTCACACTGACCTTGTTTTTGGCTAAATTAAGAAATTCAGTAATAATCGCGTTCGCCCTACGTAATTCATCTAACATCAAATCAATAATCTCTGCTGATAAATTAGCGCTGTTATTCCTTGATAATTGTAAAAACCCTTGAACAGTTGTCATCGGATTTCTAATTTCATGGGCAATTCCTGCTGCCATCTCACCGATTAAATTCAACCGATCTAATCGTGACATCTCCTTCTCCAGGTGAACGGTATCGGTAATATCTGTTAAAACAATTAGCGTACATGGTTCTGGATCGATATCAATCATTTCAGTCGATAATAATCCGTCGCGAATATCTCCGTTTTTCGTTTTATAGCTAATTTTCTTATTACGAATTTTCCGATCAAGATTAATAGGTTTCCCCGTTGATTCATCGACAAAATTCTTCAAATTTATTTTGTGTTTTTCCAACTCATCTTGGCTATAACCAGTAAATTTAATCCAACTAGTATTTACTTCAATAAAGGTTAAGTTCTTCTGCGAAAAAATCGCCATTAGGCAGGGACTAGATTCAAAGATTTTACGAAATCTTTCTTGGGAACGGTAGAGATGGTTGGCGATTTTTTCTCGTTCCTCTATCTCTTCTTGTAGTTTCTCGTTAGCCCTTATCAGTTCTAGCGTGCGTTCTTCAACTATTTGTTCCATATTATTGAATTGGAGTTTTTTAATTTCTTCTATCTGTTTTCTTTCTGTAACGTCTCGAATTGTACAAACAAAAAGCTGTTGATTTTCAACTGTGGTTTCACCAATTAGAATGTCCGCATGAAAGTGACTTTCATCTTTCCGAATAGCGACCGATTCTATCACCTTTCCGACAGATTGCTTGATTGAGGAAAAGAATGAAAACGAAGAATCCTGGATGTCGTTACCCATCCATTTTAGAAAAAGCATTACCACATGTTTACCGATTAATTCCTCAGCCTTGTAACCAAACATGCTTTTTATAGCTGGATTCACTGATAGAATAGAACATTGATCATCAAAGGTAAGGATCGTGTCGACGATGGTTTCACCAATAACTTTGGATAATGCCTCTGTCCGTCGTAAATTTATCGTTGTTCTATCTAACTTTTTATTCACTTTATTCAGTTCAACCTTACGTTCTCTATCGGATTGAATGATATTTTCATTGTGATTTTGATATATTTTAACAAATTGTTCGATTTTCTGCTTCAATGTTTTGGGATTAAAGGGTTTAAAAATATAATCAATGGCCCCTACTGCATACCCTTGATGCACATGTTCCATATCTTGACTAATGGCTGTGATAAAAATGATCGGGATGTGTCTTGTTTTTTCTCGAGCCTTTATAAGCTTCGCCGTTTCAAATCCATTTAGACCAGGCATCTGTACGTCCAGTAAAATTACAGCAAAATCTTGTTTTAACATACATTTTAATGCTTCTTTTCCTGAATTCGCACTTACTAAGTGATAATTGGGAGAAGTAAGTACAGCTTTCAATGCTAATAGATTTTCGGGATGATCATCCACCATTAAAATATTTACCTTTTTGGAATGGGGACTATTTAACTTTTCGATAGAGTTTTTCTGATGCGTCAAATTCTCCGTAACAGTGTTCATAACTAGTAAATTTTATCCCCTCTCTTTTACCCAACCCAAGAAAACCTGAAGGGCTTAGGCTATTATATAATAACGTATGGACATGATTTTGAAGAACCTTATTAAAATAGATAAAGACATTTCGGCATATAATGATATCAAACTCGTTAAATGATTGATCCGTTACTAAATTATGCTGGGCAAACACAACATTTTTTTGCAAAAAGGGATGAAAAAAAACCTTATCATCCACTGCCTTATAGTATTCTGAAAAGGCCCTCTTACCGCCTGCCTCGATATAGTTT
The DNA here is from genome assembly GCF_018613095.1 of Bacillus sp. ISL-75. NCBI lineage: Bacteria > Bacillati > Bacillota > Bacilli > Caryophanales > Bacillaceae > Bacillus > Bacillus sp. ISL-75. The sequence continues at coordinate 12,237 of NZ_JAGGQX010000068.1, read as the reverse complement.
TTGGTATAGAGCTGCATCCTATCTAATGGAAAGGTACCTTGCTTTGCCTTTTCTAGAACACCTTTGTTTATATCGGTGGCAAACATTCTCGTTTTATCGTAAATCCCTTCTTCATGTAAGAGAATAGACATAGAATAGACCTCTTCCCCTGAAGAGCAGCCAACATGCCAAATTCGAATTTCAGGATAATCTCTTACTAAAGGGATGACCTTTGTTCGGAATGACTTAAAGAATGAAGGATCCCGGAACATCTCTGTCACATTAATCGAGAATTCAGAAAGCAATTCCCCCATGACTACTGGATCTCGTAGTACCTTTTCTTGAAGAGCCGAAATACTTGTAAGATTCTCCTTAAAAACACGATGGCGAATTCTCCTTTGGATAAACGGAAAGGCGTAGTTTCGAAAATCATAACCATGATAACGAAATACGGCCTCTAGCAGTAATTCTATTTCAATTCTTTCTATCTCTTCTGACTGGAGAATATCAGGTGTCTTTATCATATTTTCTAGCCCTCCTTACTATACAGCCATACTTGCATTAAGGAAAATAACTGGTCTAAGTTAATCGGCTTACTGATATAATCCGTTGCTCCAGCATCTAAACATTCTTCTCTACTGCGTTTCATTGCCTTGGCTGTAAGAGCGATGATTGGTACTGCTTGAAATTCTGTTATTTGGCGAATTTGTCTCATCGCTTCAAACCCATCCATCTCCGGCATCATAATGTCCATTAAAATTAATTCTGTATCTGGGTTGTCCTTTAATACCTCAATCCCTTCACGACCATTTTCTGCAATAATAATATTCATTTCATATTTTTCAAGCGCAATTGTTAAGGCATAGACATTCCGTATATCATCATCTACAATGAGTATTTTCTTGTTTTTCAAAGAAGAAATGCCGTATTGATTTACTTGATCTTCTATATCTTTAAGTGGATCATCCTCATAAAGACTTATGGCTACTTCTTCCAAAGCGGTATTTCCTACTGTATTGTTGATCGTTTGAAAGTATGGCAAGTATAAAGTGAAGGTGCTTCCTTTCCCTTTCTTACTCGTTACCTCTATAAATCCACCTAGTAACTGTGCCATATCTCGACTAATGGAAAGTCCTAAGCCAGTGCCGCCATATTGACGACTTGTCGTTCCATCCGCTTGTTTAAAGGCATCAAATATCGTTTCCTGTTTGTCTTTATCAATGCCAATTCCCGTATCGATAACGGAGAATGCAAGCATCGATTGCTCTCGAATTTCTCCTGCAAACAGGTTGCCACTGAGGTCTTTTATAACCTTCCGAACATCTAATGACACACTGCCACGTTCAGTAAACTTAAACGCATTGGAAAGGAGATTTTTTAAAATTTGCTGTAAACGCTGTTCATCTGTATTGAATGTCCCTGATAAACTTTTTTCCATTTTGATAGTGAACTGTACATTTTTTCGAATCGAAATCGGAGTAAATTGTCGTTCGATAAAATCATGTACATCCTGTAGCTCTACCTCTGTAGGGTTTACATCTAATTTCCCTGACTCCACTTTGGCTAAATCTAAAACATCGTTTATTAAATGAAGTAAATCATTACCGGATGAGTAAATCGTCTGAATATACTCCTCCTGGTCAGCGGTTAGATTTCCATCCCCGTTTTCAGCAAGTATTTGTGCTAAAATTAGTAAACTATTAAGTGGTGTTCTTAACTCATGGGACATATTCGCTAGAAACTCCGTTTTATATTGAGAGCTAAGCTCCAATTGTTGAGCTTTCTCTTCAAGCGCCTCCCTAACCTTTTCGATTTCCTTGTTCTTTTGTTCAGAGGCTATATACTGCTCTTCAAGTTTTTCATTCGTCGTCCTTAACTCCTCTTGTTGTAACTGCAGTTCTTCTGATTGAGCTTGGAGTTCTTCTGTCAAGGCTTGTGAATCTTGCAATAATCTTTCTGCTTTCATATGGCTAACAATACTATTTATCTTAATACCAATATTATGAGTTACGGCTTCCAATAGTTTAACTTGAAGGGGACTAAAGGACTCAAATGATGCAATTTCAATGACAGCTTGTACATCATTTTCAAATTGAATCGGTAAAATAATAATATTTTTCGGTGATCCTACTCCTAGTCCTGATTTAATTTTTACGTAGTGATCTGGGACATTGGTTAGTAAGATGGATCGTTTTTCAAGTGCGCATTGTCCGATCAGACCTTCTCCAAAACGAAAACGCATATAATCTTTATTATCATTCAAAGAGGCATAGGCAGAAATCTTTTTTAGATACTTCTCTCGCTCTTCCACTTCCTTAACATAAAAAACACCGTAACTTGCTCCTACCATCGGTACAAGTTTTGTAATTAACAATTCTGCTAACATAGAAACATTTTCAACCTCAGGATAAATGGTAGCAATCTCGGCAATTTTCCTATTCAGCCAACTTTGCTCTTCTGCTTCTTCTTTTAATTGTTTCTCTAGCTTACTTTGTTCCTCTAGTGCATGTGCCATTTTATTAAAGGAAACAGCGATTTCACCCAACTCACCCTTAGTGGAAAGCTCAATTCGGGGCAAAGAACTAAAATCACTAGTGGAAGCACTTTTCATAACAGCTGTTATTTTGTTCAGGTTATTTGTCATACCTCTAATAATCCAAAACGTGAAACTAATGCCAATACATAAGGCAATGGCTAGATAAATGTAAATAATGGTGACAGCCATATTATATGTATCTTTAGACCTTAAAAGTTCATTTTTCATCTTTTGTTCTTGCAATCCATAGAGAAGATCGGCAATTTGAATCATTCTTTGTCTTAAAAGTTCAGAATCAGTCCAAAAGACAGCAGGAATTTCCATTTCCCCATTTAATTTTTTTTCTGTCAAAGCTTGCTGCCCCATATTTTTATATGATTCTTGCAATATTTTAAACTTTGCAATTAGTTCTTTAGATTTCTCTTGCTTGTCCATTTTTTCTAGTGATTCAATCGCCGCTTGCAAATTGGTATGGGAATCTTCCCAAGAATTCGTCGCATTTAAATGGATATCATTTCCACGGTCAGTTAACATCGAAGTTAGCTCTAGACCTATTCTAGAGGTCTCATATTTAATATCGGAAGCCATTTCGATTCTCTCATTTAAATCATTAACAACAACGTTCATATTCACTGTCGATTGTTCGAGCATGTTCATTAAAATGATGGCGATAATAAAAAACAATAGCAGTAATGAACCGATGCTCGTATAGAGCTTTGTTTTAAATTTCATAAGACCTCCATATTTCCTATCGTTTATTAACAGGTTAATCTATTAAACTTAAATTATAGTTGTCACAAAAAATAGAATATTCAAAATAATAAAACTTCCCATTTATCAATTATCTTTCATATTTTTTTATTTTACTTTAAGTCAATATTATCGTCTACATAATATTTTATATAAATGAAGGAAAGTGGCTAATAAAAAGGATGCACATACTTCCACCCATAATTAATAGATATTAAATGAATAGCCTGTTAAAAATGTCCAATTTTAGAGGATTTTGAAGAATTATAGTAAATGTGAAGGTTTCACTCTTTATCGTTTTATTATTTCAATATAACAAACTTACGAGTTCACTACCATTTGACGATTAACCCCTGCTTCCATACAATCACCTTCACTATAATACTACTACAGTTACCGTTTTTTTTCTTCTCTGGGAATGGAGACAATCAAAAATTATAGGAAATATGATTTATTTCACATACAAATGAATCCAAATATTTTAGAATATTCTTTAAAAATAGAAATCAGGTGAGGGTATGACATTGTTAAAAGAATTTTCAGATGTAGAAATGTTTTTAAATTCATTAAGTTCTCTAGGTGTGGACTGCTTCTTTGGCTGTGACGAACAAGAGTTAATGCTTTTGAAAGATAAAAATGTTCGTTATGTACGGATGCAGCATGAGCAAGCTGCGGTTCATGCTGCAGATGGTTTCGCTCGTGCTACAGGCAAACCTGGTGTAGTCCTGCTTACCACTGCTTCAGGAATAACCAATAGCATTACTGGGATCGCAACGGCTTATAGTGACTCGGTGCCGTTAGTTATTATAGCAGGACAAATACAGGATGATCCTCTCCATACCAATCATGAAGCGTTTCATGAATTTTTGGTTCTATGGAAGCAGGAACCCTTGTACCTGGGGATCCTCGGGATGCATGGGACGTTTGCCGCTAATAAAGCCGTCCATCATTGTGACCTTTTAATTAGTATTGGGGTTCGTTTCAGTGACCGAGTGACAGGAAGAATCAGTGGTTTTTCGCCTTCATCGAAAAAGATTTATGTGGAAGAAGAAAACGTCTATCCGATGGTACCCCCTAACCATAACAACCATCAAACCATACTATCTCGTTAGTAAAAAACGCCAAACCATTGTGGAATTCAAAGGTTTGGCGTTTTTTGATTTAATAAATATTCATTAGTTAGGAATGAAAAGTACGACTATACAGCGTGTACTTGTCAATACGCTCTCGGTTCGGTTCATACCCGATACCGGGTTGTTTTGGAATTGTAATCATCCCGTCCTCCACTGTTACCTCGGGATCAATAATATCTTCCTTCCAATACCGGGCAGAAGCAGCTGTATCACCTGGGAGAGTAAAATTAGACAGGCTTGTTATTGCAATATTATGCGCCCTGCCAACTCCAGCCTCAAGCATGCCGCCACACCAGACGGGAATCCCATTCGCCTCACATAAATCATGGATTTTTTTAGATTCTGTTAAGCCTCCGACACGCCCAATTTTAATATTAATAATTTTACAACTGCCAAGTTGAATGGCTTTTCGCACATCATCCACACTATGGATACTTTCATCCAGACAAATCGGTGTCTCGATTTGCGCTTGAAGTTGCGCATGATCAATGATATCATCAAAGCCCAATGGCTGCTCGATCATCATTAAATTGAATTGATCCATCGCCTTAAGCGTATCGATATCCTCTAAAGTATAAGCGGTATTTGCATCCGCCATTAATGGAATATCTGGGTAGTGTTTTCGAATCTCTGCTAAAATGTTTAAATCCCATCCTGGTTGAATTTTCACCTTGATCCGTTTGTATCCTTCTTGTAGATGACCCTCAATCAAAGCTAATAATTCTTCGACCGTATCCTGAATCCCAATACTGACGCCGACCTCAATCTTTTCTAATGTTCCTCCAAGGGCACTCGCTAAACTTACTCCTTGCTGTTTAGCATAGGCATCCCAAATCGCTCCTTCAAGGGCAGCCTTTGCCATGTAATTCCCTCGGATATGATGAAAGCGTTCGGAGACCTCATCTGGATGAGAAATTGGCTCTTTCAGAAGAAGTGGAATCAGAAAATCCTCCATCATATGCCAATTCGTTTTGACAGTTTCTTCTTTATATGTGGCATCAATCGCAGCAACGGATTCAGCCCATCCCGTAATGCCATCCTTCGTTTTGACTTCGACCAAAATAAAATCTTTATCATATTCGGTCCCTACAGCGGTCGTGAAGGGGTGTAATAGATCCATTTTCATATGTCTTAACACAATTCGTTGTATTTCCATACTATTTATACCTCACTCCGTTAAGTATGTTTCTTGGTTAATACATAATGATGAAGGTAAGGCTGATCACTTTTCCTTAATTCCGTAACCGTCCACCCTTTGCTCATATAATGGGTAAAAACCTTGCGCGTTTTCATTCTCCATTCTAATGCAGCATTTAAATTATTCAATTTAATCGTTTGGAATTGATTTGGAACCGGAACATAGAGGAGATTGGCCCAGGCATCCCTCTCCCTATCTAGAAAAATATCCTTCGGTACCGGAAACCCCTCGACATCCTCTTCCACTTGAATTAAGAGGGGCACTTCATGGTTATCAACGAAATCTTTCATCCGCTTAGACGTTTCCTCAGCTATGTTCCATTCCACTAAAAAGCGGTCAGATGGCAACCCTGCATTAAGAATATCAGGCATTTCACCATAACAATTCTCAATATACTGCGTACACACTCCGCCAAGTTTGCTTAAATTAAGATATCCATTGACCGTTTCCAGTGGGTCATACGTCCACGTGATGAGTTGATACCCCATCTTTCGTGCTTCTTCACGCTGCTTTAATTTTAATTTTTCCCCGATTCCCATTTTCCGAAAATCTGGATGAATCCCCATACTATGCGAACATAGATAGACTTTTGTCCCATCAAATCCTGGAAAGCTATACTGAAAGCCAATTAATCGAGTTCCAGAAAAAGCGCCAATCACCATCCCGCCATTTTTAACAACGGCAATGCTATGGTTAACGGGTACTGGATCCTCATCAGCCCAAACAAGACTTTCTAAATCTCTCACAGCAGTCAATTCTTCTGCCGTATGTAACATGCGTATCGTAATCAGTTTTTGTAAGTCCATATTAAGTAACTATCCTCCTGCCACTTGATTAGATGACATTTGTAAGAAAGCTTTTTAAACGATCACTAGTAGGATTTGTGAACAGTTGTGCTGGAGCTCCTTGTTCTTCGATGACCCCGTCACACATATAAATGACGCGATCGGCCACTTCTCTAGCAAACTTCATTTCGTGAGTCACGATCAGCATCGTCATTCCTTCTTCGGCCAATCCCTTCATAACATTAAGAACTTCACTAACAAGTTCTGGGTCTAAGGCGGAGGTCGGTTCATCAAACAGCATAATTTTTGGATTCATCGCCATCGCCCGTGCAATCGCGACCCGCTGCTGCTGACCTCCAGAAAGTTTCCTTGGGTATACATCTTTTTTATCTTCAAGGCCGACCCTTTCTAGTAAAACTAATGCCTTTTCGACAGCTTCTGCTTTCGACTTCTTTAACGCCTGAATCGGCGCTTCAATAATGTTTTGTACAACGGTCAGGTGCGAAAATAAGTTGAATTGTTGAAACACCATCCCTACTTCCCGTCTAATTTGTTGAATACTCTTCGGCGAATAGTTTAATTTCGTGCCATCAATCGAAATTCGGCCAGATGAAAGAGTCTCGAGCCCGTTCAGACAGCGAAGGAGTGTACTTTTCCCCGATCCGCTGGAACCAATCAAGGCAACGACCTCGCCTGTGTACACCTGTAAATTAATCCCTTTTAAGACTTCCAGCTGATTAAAACTTTTATGGACATTTTCAATTTCAATAATAGGATGACGATGATCTTTCACTTTATTTGACAAGGTAGGTCCTCCCTTTACTAACGTTCACTAACCGACAACTTAAATTCTACCTTTCTTAAGAAAAACGAGAAGATCGTTGTCATCACTAAATATAGAACGGCTGCAGTAATATAGAACTCGATAAACGCATAGTTGGTTGATGCAAATCTTTGTGAAGTCATCATTAATTCTGAAACGGTAACAAGAGAAGCGAGCGATGAATCTTTTAGTAGTGTAATAGACTCATTGCCAATCGCAGGTATGCTTACTCTTAACGCCTGCGGGAGAATAATTCTCCGCATGATCGTTGGATAACTCAGACCTAGTGATTGTGCTGCTTCCATCTGTCCTTTAGGGATTGACAAGATCCCCCCTCTTAAAATTTCGGCAATATAGGCTCCAGCATTTATTCCTAAAGCAAGAACAGAGGCGGTAAAGGGATTCAACTCAATCCCTATTTGCGGAAGACCAAAGTAGACAAGAAATAGTTGAACCAAAAGGGGGGTACCTCTAAGGACCCAAATATAAAAGTCTGCGAACAAAGACAAAATCTTAAACTTTGAAATCTTCATGATCACGATAATGATTCCCATAATTAACCCTAGTACTAAGGAAACAATGGAGATTTCAAGTGTCATTAGAGATGCCTCGAGTAGAAATGGAATGTACTGAGTAACAAGAGAAAAATCTAACATGTCTTTAGCTCCTTATCGGATGTCTTTTCCAAACCATTTTTTACTAATTTCTTCATATTTCCCGTCTTTTTGCATTTCGGCAATAATCTTATTGATCTCTTTACCGAGATCATTATCTTCTTTTCGAATGGTCATTCCTGCTAGCTCTGTGTTCAATAGACCATCAATTGCTACTAAACTATAATTTTGATCGAGAATAATTTTTGCACCGACACCTTGGTCAGTTGATACACCTTCTAGTCGGCCATTTACTAAGTCCTCAAAAGCAAGAAAATCATTCTTATACAGTTTCACATCGGCCCCAAGCTTTGTTACCTCTTCTGCAGCAGTGGTTGAGATCGTTACACCAATTTTTTTCCCCTTCATGTCTTTTGGTGCTTTGATAGAAGAATCTTTTGGAACAAATAACTGATTGCCTGTTGTAAAATAAGGGTCACTAAAAGATACTTTCTTCTTTCTTTCGTCTGTAATCGCCATATCGGAAATAATCATATCAAACTTTTTGCCTGTTAATGCAGGGATCATACTATCCCATGGGTTAGACAATAGAACCGCTTTTACACCAAGTCTTTTCGCCACTTCTTGGGCAATGTCCACGTCAAATCCTTCTAATTTATTACTTTTATTAATGAAGTTATAGGGAGGATACGCCCCTTCCATGGCAATCTCAATTTCTCCCTTATCTTTAATTGATTGAAGCGTATCACTTTTTGCTGAACCGCTAGATTCTTTGCTTCCACCGCAGGCTGCCATGATCAGGACTAGACAAGCTATACACAAACCAACCATATACTTTTTCATAATGATCCCCCATTAATGTTTATTTTCATTATTTTTTGAAGCGGCATTATAAAGTAGACTTGTTAATATTTTCGTTCCATACAGTAGTGCCTTCTGATTAAATTGCATGTCCGGGTGGTGAAGTCCAGGACGCAAGTCACAGCCTAATCCAATCATGGTAGCCTTTACTTCCGGTTTTTGCAGGGTATAGAAGTGAAAATCTTCTCCTCCTTGTGAAATACAATTGTCTACTACATTTTCTTCTCCCAAGACAGAGGCAGCGGCCATTTTTGCTAGTTTTATAGCTTCTGTATTTAATCTTGCAGCAGGAACAAATTCTTTCACGGTTCCGTTTATACTTGTCCCAGTCAAAGTACCGACCTTCTCTAGCAAATCCACTGCTATGGACTGCAGTTCATCCATTGCTTCATTTGTACTTGCACGTAAGTCCAAAATAAAATTAGCGGTTTCCGGAATGACATTGGAGGAATCTCCTCCAGCATGTAAACCTGTCATTTTAATAGAAAAAGAATTCGGGCTTTTTAAGCGAATGTTTTGTAAGGCCTGAATTAAGTAGGAAGCGGCTTCGATCGGATTGATGCCGTCCTGAGGCCGCGATGCATGTGCTTGCTTTCCCTTAATTACTCCGTAAAGGGTCGCACAGGAACTATGAACAATGGCAGGAGCCACTTTCCCCATTGGAACTTCCATCAATGGACGAAGATGAACACCAAATAAGTATTGAACACCTTCCAAAGCACCCTCTTGCATCATTCGCAGCGCCCCCTCCCCCTTCTCCTCTGCTGGTTGAAAAATAAACCGGATCGGCTTAGTGTGAAAAGATTTATTAGCAGCTATGGCTAAGGCAGTATGTAATACCATGGTGCTGTGGGCATCGTGCCCGCAGGAATGATTGGGTTGAACCTTCCCTTTCACTTCTTGTAATAGGGCATCCATATCGGCACGTAAGGCAACAATCTCGTTGCCTTCTCCTGGAATATCGGCAACAATACCAAAATGCCCTTCGTATGTTTTAAATGAGATCCCTGCTTTCGCTAATTCTTCCTGAATATATTGTGAAGTTTTCTGTTCCTGCCAGCTTGGCTCCGCCAATTGGTTCAGATCAGCATAAGTCTTTAGAATCGCTTGTTCATGCTCGTTCATAAAATTGATAAGCTGGCTCATTGTGGAACTCCTTTCCTAATTTGTCATTCAACAAACACACCATAGTTCGAGTAAAGTTCTTCTAATTTCTGCTGTCGAACTTGGATTTGCTCCGAATTTTTTACCTTCATCCCAGCAATGATAAAATCCAACAAAATGATCGCCGGTGTGATGGAATGGGCGGCCGATTCGGAATCTTCTTCTGTTGTCAGCGTATAATCGGCGATTCGACCAATCGGAGACAATAAACGATCGGTAACGCAAATGATTGGAACCCCTTGTTTTTTGGCACATTCTGCAATATGCAGGGTTTCCTTCGAATAACGAGGAAACGAGATAATAAATAGAACAGAGCGATCACTTAAATCGGTTAACCGCTCATAGATTTCTCCTGTTGACGGACAAAGTGTGACTTGATCCCGCAGTGTATGAAGCTGAAAAGAAAACCAGTGAGCCGGTGCATAGGATGCACCCATTCCCAAAATGAAGATCCGATCTGCTTTGATTAAAACATCAACGACCTTCCAAAGTTCGGTTTCATTGAGCTGGTGATTGGTTTGTCGCTGGGAAAGAATTTCCTTTTCCAAGATTTCCGTAAAAAGAGAAGTGTGCTCTTCCTCTTTATTTTCGATTTTGGAATTTGTACTGAATGGATGCATACTTTTGTTTACAATCTGCTGTTGAATGTAATGGAGCATTTCGCTAAATCCATTGAATCCCAACGCATAGGAGAGTCGGATGACGGTAGTTTCACTAACATCTACCTTTCGTCCAATCATAGTTGCCGTGTCAAAAGCTGATTCATCTAGTTTTTCGATCAGATGTTTGGCTACTTTTTTTTGTCCAGGAGACAACGTTTCATATTTTTCCTTAATAATCGTTTCAAAGCTTTTCATGTGTCCTCCAATCCGTGCAGGAAATGCTTCATAATTAATAAATGTTGCAGTAACTTCTTTATTGTTTTTTATTATACCCTATTCGTTGAATATTTAGAAATCTTTTTTTAAAAATAAGATTTTCAATTCTGGCATCTTCCAAGGCACCTTTGCCATTGTCTTTCTTAAAATTTAATATAAAAGTTATTTTTGAAAATAATTCTTAATCAAATTTAATATTATCGTAAACCTGAAAGGTTTTATGTGTGATACATTGAATGTAACTATTAAAAAAATGTTAAAAATACTAGTAATCAAGAATGAGTGGATCATATGTTAAATGTAAAAGAGGTTACTGAACAATTAAGGGATGAAGGGATAACAGCCAGTGAACAAACCGTCATACGTTGGATCCTCGAAGGGAAAATAAAAGCGAAAAGGACCAAACATCTTAATATTGACTTCTTGATCCAACCAAAAGATCTAGTAGCATTCATACTAGAAAAGAAAATTGAGGACAAGATTAAACAATTTGGTATTGATTATCTGCAATGGGAAAAGACGTTTCAAGAGAACCAGAAATTAAAAGAGGAAATCGAAGAGGTAAAAACTACTATTCGGATCGAACAAGCAAAAGTTAATGGCTTAAAAAAAATGTTAAAAGCAGAATATGCACTTTCCGAACATCCCCCACTTACCTTTAACTCACTATTTGGTTTAGATGCGGGGGCTGACAAAGCAATGTTAAAGAAAGAGTTTAAGAAACTAATTAAAGCCCTTCATCCCGATCGAGGTGGTGACGAAAGACTTTTCAAAGTGTTTTATGAACATTACAAAAAGACCATTTAAATTTAATATTTTTCTACAAACAGTAGAAGTACCATATGATTTACCGTCTTAATTTGTCCGATTAAGAAGTAATTTAACTATTCATTATAAAATATGGAGATTAATGTAGATAAGTTTTAAAACGTGATAGCAGGAAAAAATCATCTCGTTACAAAAATAGTAAAGAAGACGTAACAGATGTCTAACGAATAAGTTGAAAGGTGGTCATTTTCCTTGAGTATGGATTTATCCCTACAACAAATCGTCGAAGGTCTACCGAAGTCGTTATTAAATGCATCTGATAGAGATTTGGAAGGATTCCAAAAAATTATCGAAGAAACAATAAAATTAAGAGAAGGCCATAGAAACTTACAAAAGATGGTTAAAAACTTCTCAACCACTACGATTCAGCGAGCCTAAAATTTAAATTAGCAAAAAGAAAAGAAGATGAAATTCATCTTCTCAGGCTGTCGAGAAACTTTCGACAGCCTCTTATTTTCTACAATAACTTTAACAATTCAACGCGTTAATTCGTTATAATATTATTAATATATAGGCTTTGCAACATGTCTGTTGATTTCCGCTCTAGGCACTTCGCTTTCCGCGGGCGTGCCGGGGAGCCTCCTCGTCGCTATGCTCCTGCGGGGTCTCCCCTGCCCCGTACTCCCGCAGGAGTCTGCGTGCCTTCCGCGGAAATCAACAGGGAGGTAATCAACCTAAAGAATTGCAA
>NZ_JAGGQX010000067.1:0-27333 GCF_018613095.1 Bacillus sp. ISL-75 | reverse complement strand
TGTGGTGAAGCGCTGATTTTTGAGCTTCATGGATGGCTAACGGGTGCTTTAGTTTAAAAAAGAAAAAGCCTGTATCGATGATAACTTAGTTATTATCGATACAGGCTTTTAAATTTAATCCTTTTTGATGCTTATATATATTTAACTTACCAGATGGTATTTAAACGCGTTTTGTTCCAATATATCTTGGATGCCAATATGGGTTGTTTGTGCTTGTAATCATGACTCCTTTTGATGAAGAAGACATAATCATTTTACCATTCCCGATATACATGGCAACATGTGTCGGCTGACTTGCCTTGGTTGGAGCAAAGAACATTAAATCTCCTGGTTGTATATAATTATAGATACGATATCCGTTTCCATAGAACATTTGAGCGGCTGTTCTGTTTAGCGCTCTTCCAGATTTTGCATAGGAATATTTAATAAGACCTGAACAATCAAAGCCACTTGTTGACATTCCGCCCCAACGATAAGGTACTCCTAAATTAGACTTTGCAACCGCAACTGCCTTTGTATTATAATACGCTGCTTCCGCTTTATCACCCATGTTAGCAAACAAAGAGCCACAAGAAACGATAATGACAAATGCTACGATGAATTTCTTTAGCATGATTGTTACCTCCTAGTGTGATTTGATAGTTTAAATATACTAGGAAGGTGTAACAGAGACATCACAGCCAAATTACAATTTCATTACAAAATTATATAAATATAATTTTATGTTTATCCCCTTTTGTACCATAAGAATATCAACAGCAATCATTAACAGATCACGAATAGGTGCTAATCGTTACCGTGTCCGAGCTTTTTACCAATGGCGGGCACGAATAGCTTCAATTCATTCTTAAACTTAGTAAATTCTCTTAGTAGGATGTCCATGAAAATAAAGTTTGCAAAACCAGCCTTTAATATTTAACAACAAACAACTGAAGCTCCTACCTACCATGAGCGAGCAAAATCATTCGTTCAAACTTCATTCCGACCTTTCTAGCAGCCTCGATGACAGAAACAAACAACCGCAAGCCCCTGTATTCATGTATGAGGTAAGGTTGTTTGTTTTGGTCAAAAAGTATTCTCAAAAATGATTAAACAGTTGGCTGTCGAAGCAAATCTCGACAGCCTTTACTAATGCAATCTTCTCAACATGCCAACTCACCCTATTATTCCTGCCGACTAATTTTACATGAAAAAATTGAAGAAGATGAAGTATATAAGATTCAAGAAAATTCCAAATATGGACCCTGTCCTTTTTCTCCCTTTATTCCTATATGAGAAGGTGAAGGGTGATGAAAATTTCGGGTTTGGTCACAATGGAGGTATATGTAAAGTTCAGCTTGGTTGATATAGGGTCTGATACGTCTTGTTGCTGCATCTCCTTTCATAAAGCTGACTTTGTAATCGAATACCCTTTCAAGTAAGTTATTACTTTAACAAGAAACGTGACGTTTACGCTAAGGGGATGAGATTAACCCTTAGCGTACAAAACGTTTAATATATTGAGTAAAATTGAATAAATTCGCGATTCGAAAGGATGAATCTGAATGCTTAGGAAATTGTGTGTTAATTGTTATGAACATACACCAGTTGAAATTGTTTTAATACCAACTAAAGAAATGGTCCAAGATGAAGAAATTGTATATGATGCGAAACATTATAAATGCAGCCAGTGTGGTGAAATTATTCCTAATAATGAACTGGGTAATGAAAATTTTAAATTAATGTATCGGAAATACAGAGAGAAAAAAATATGTTACAGCCAGAGGACATAAACTATATCCGAAAAAAGATATATGACATAAGTATACGTTTATTGGCTCAACTCATTGGATGTAGTCCTGCAACACTTTCTAGATATGAAAATGGCGCACTACAATCTAAACAACATGATAATCAATTAAAAATGTTAAGAGACCCAAGAAATATGAAAACACTTTTCGAGAGCAATATGGATGAAATACCTGAAGGAAAAGATAAACAAGGGTTGAGAGAAAGGCTCGGATTTTTATTAGATATTTTAAAGTCTGCAGATATCCTAAAGGGTTTTGAAGATAAGCTAAATCTTATTGAGATTCAACCGGTAGATAGTTGGAATGAAGTAAGTGTTGATGAAGTTGAAAGGTTTTTTATTATTAAAGGACAGGAGATTGAGGAAAATGAAAATTTAAAGGTATCTCCATTAAAATTACAGAAATTAATGTATTATGCACAAGGTTGGACGATTGCATATACTGATCACAATTTATTTAATGCACAGTTTGAAGCTTGGCAGCACGGTCCAGTAATACCTGACGTTTATCAGAAATATAAAACATTTGGATATAGTCGGATTATTAATGATTTTAATGTCAATATTGAAGATTTAAATTTAACTCAAGATCAATTTAGAATATTAGAATGGGTGTGGGATAAGTACAGTAAATATGAGCCTAAATTTCTTGAAGACTTGACACATATGGAATATCCTTGGAGGATAACAAGGGGTGACCTTCCAAGTGATGCGAATTGTAATTGGATAATTGAGAACGAAAATATAAAGAATTTCTTTACTTCTATGTCTAATACTTTGAAGCTGTTACAAAAAGTTTAAGTACTTTGTCTTACTATGTTTACAGAATTTTGATTATATACTGGTATATAACAAAATTAAATCGACATCGAAGATACAAAAAAAGAAATTGCACTATAATAAAGGATTAAAAGTGAGTACAATCTCTCACTCAATTCAAAATATCTAGGCACTTTCCTTTGTTAAGGAATAGTGCTTTTTTTTCATAATATTGTCCATCCGAAAAGGGCAGAGGAGTTTTGCGTTCAAATCGTGGATCCAGAACAGCCAGATGTATCCTTTGAGGAAATTGTCACTTGGATTCACAAATGGACGAAACCAGAATATTTTTAAAGATGTACTACATTGGTGCATCTTTTTTGTAATGGGATATTTGAAAGAGGTTTGGCGGTGGAAAAAGGCAAGTGGCCGATAAAATCGTAAAGTGGCCGATAAAATGCTCAAAGCGGCAGATAAATCCTGAAAGTGGCCGATAAAAATTGTATCACATAAATAAATAGCAGGGTTTTTATTAAAAAAGGGAACTTTTATAAAAATGAACTCGGGTCTTCGGTCCCTATTCCTCGTTCATGGTTGCGACCTTTCCTTGGCTCCGAGATGAATCCCAGAATCAGACAACGTAGACACCGTAATCGAAGCGTTCGTGTGTATCAATCTTTGATACTGCTAAGGAAATCTCACGATTTCCTCAAAAACAAAAACCACCCTTTCGTAAAAGGCGGTTAAATAACAGGTCTTATATGTGGGAATGACAAAATTAGTTTAGCACCTTTCGGTGCCGTTGCACCCGATTGTCTTTGTAGAATAGCTTGTAGAACAAGGAGTCTGATTCCCACAAACGTATTTTTGGGGGTAATCTGTAACCAAAAGTCTGGTGTCAGTTACCAGTTTGGCATCATCTTGCGTTAACCAGCGAAGGACCAATCGTTCTGTTTCAATCACTTTCAACTAAAATACACCTCATTTTATAGTTATTGATGAAAAAATGAAAAAATCATAACTAAGTCAAACTATATCATGTATCCTGAAAAGGAAGATGGTAGAGCAATGTTTTTTTCACTAGATCAACTACCATTTCCTAGCACCATCTTAAAGGATGAATAATTATGGAGCAGATTTGAGAGGAGAGCACAATGACGACTAATTTTATAAAATTAACTGAACCTACCTCAAACATCGTTGAGGTGTTTAACCGTTGGGAAAACGACCCAGCATTAATTCCGTTGACTCGCCCGAACCAAAACCAATCGGAAATGGAACGTCGTGAAGAAATGTCCCTGGAGGACTTAACCAAACGCATGGGAGAACATCACATCTATCTTATCTATCTGAATGACCAGTTGACCGGTGAAATGAACTATGTAGTCGATCCAAACTATCTCTACAAAAAGGAGCCTGGGACCGCCTGGATTGGAATCACTATTGGTGAATCCGAAGGACGAGGCAATGGGATTGGTTATCTAGCGATTCAATATATGGAGGAACAGATTAAGAAGCAAGGGCTGAAGCGGATTGAATTAGGCGTGTTTGAATTTAACAAACAAGCACAGAAACTCTATCAGAAGCTGGGCTACAAAGAAATTGGCCGGATCGAAAAATTTACATATTGGCAAGGTAAAATGTGGACGGATATTCGAATGGAGAAGTATCTATGATATTGAAGTAGTTGAAGGTAGATTTCTAACAAATAAATTCACATGAAAAATAGCAGTTGAATTTGCTTTAATATTAACAATAAAATTAACACGTAAAGACGGTTGGGATTTCCAAGCGTTTTTTGTCAGCAATTTATTCTTTGAAAATCCTATTATTTAGAGAATAAATCTAATGGTAAAAAAGCACTATAAAATTAGTCGCTAAAATTTACGTTTTAGGAAGCAAACGATCCTACTTACGTTACTTCAAACGATGGCTTATTTGAAACTTCAAGGAAAATCTACATATGATGACAGAGGAGGGAATACGAATGACAAACCGTAATAACAATCGAAATCAGCCGCATACTGGAGGTAATAAAGCAGATACAGAATTTGGAGGCGAGCTGACCCAAAGTAAAAAAGCTAGGAAACAAGCCGCAAGAGATAGTAAAAAATAGTTAAGTGTAATGGATAACCATCGTGTCAGGAATGGTTATCCATTTTATTCTTTCTTTATAGTCAGGACAGGAAATTATTAAAAATGAACTCTATTTTCGTTACTTATACCTTACACAAGGTTGCGACTGATCCTTGGCTCCGAGATGAATCGCAGACTCAGAAAACTTAGAATCAGTTTAAAAGGTAGATCGTGTACCAAATCAGGGCTAATTAAGGAAATCTCCCGATTTCCTCCAAAACAAAAACCGCCCTTCATAAAAGGCGGTTAAAAAACTAGAACTTGGCTTTAGGGTTTGGCCCAAATTGGTTGTCATTGGCTTGGCTATCCATACACATAAAGACAATTAGGACAATCGCACCGATAAAAGGAATCAGAGCAATTAATATCCACGCGCCGCTTCTACCGGTATCATGCAGTCTGCGGAAGGTCACAGCTAATCCTGGTAACAGGACAGCCAAGGAATAAAGCCCATATAAAAATGGGTCTGTTCCTAAGACTCGGTCTAACACGCTTAGGACAATCATTGCAATTGCATTGAATAGATAAAACATCCAGTATTCTTTCCGGCGTGCTCGTCCTGAAAAGCCTACATACTGCTTTAATACTTTCAAATACCATTCCATTAATGAGCCCCCTTAGTTGATCATGATGTGATTAAAACATATTTACTATTGCTTTATTAGTTTAGTATTCTTTGAGAATCTTAAGAACTAAAAATTCGGACTAAATGTAAAATTGTTAATAAAATCTTTTGAAGCTCTCGAAGTGGGCCTGGTAATACGGGCTTTGCAAATTGGAAATCATCACACCTGAATCAGTGGCGTGGATGAATTGGTTGTTGCCGAGGTAGATTCCTAAGTGGGAAATCCCTTTTTTATATGTATTTTCGAAAAAGACAATATCGCCTGGTTTGGGCGTGTCGACATAGTATGTACGGTCATAGTAGCCAGCAGCAGAAACACGGCTAATTTCCATCCCTGCTTGTTTGGCAGCATAATAAATGAACCCGCTGCAGTCAAAGCCAGACGGAGTACTGCCACCCCAAACATATGGAACACCAATTAGTTTCTTGGCACTCGCGATCATCTTTGGCGCGAAATCAGAGTCAACCGTTGGTTCAGTCTTCGGCCCAGTAGCAGTAGCAGTAGCAGTAGCAGTAGCAGTAACAGTCGCAGGAACCTTCAGCTTTTGGCCGACATAAATTCGATCAGAGCTTAGTTTATTGAGCGCCTTTAATTCCTTGACGGTAAGCTGATAGTGTCCAGCGATTCCCCCAAGCGTATCCCCGTTTTTCACGATATAATCCCTCACTTCCGTTTGTACAACAGGTGGTGGAGTAGCCGGTGTTTTCGGCGGTGTGGTTGTTACGGGTGGCTTCGGTGTTGCAGGTTTCACAGGAGCTGCTGGTGCCTTTTGCGCCGGAACCTTCAGCTTTTGGCCAACATAAATCATGTCGGATTTTAGTTTGTTAAGTGACTTCAAATTGCTTACAGTTGTTTTATATTGCCCAGCAATCTTGCCAAGATAGTCGCCGCTTTTTACCGTATAAACACTGGTAGCTGCTGTAGTTGTCTGTGGCGTGGTTGCTGTTGTTGGCTTTGCAGATGATGTCGTCGGCTTCGGAGCAGGTTTTGCTGCGGTCGCTGTCTGTTTAGGAGCTGCCACCGTTAACCTTTGTCCGACATGAATAATCGTCGTATCAAGCTTGTTCCACAGCTTTAGTTCACCAACAGTTACATGAAAACGGTTGGCAATCTTAATTAAGGCATCACCTTTTACAACGGTGTAAGTGGCTGGCTGTGAAGCTTGAGTCTGTTTGCTTGCTACTGTAATCTTGAGCATTTGATTGACGGAGATAAAATCCGACTTCAATCCGTTTGCTGATTTTATATCTTTGACACTCGTATGGTATTTTTGAGCGATTTTCGATAAGCTATCGCCTTTTTGGACCTTGTATGTATCGGCCAGGGCAGTACCTGCATAAACGGTCGAAAGCAGGGCAGCTGTCGATAAGGCGCGAACAATGGTTTTCTTCATCTAGCAAATCACCTCTTTTTCTACACATTTTTTTTAATTTTACCATAGTTTGCTAGTGTTTCGGTAAAAAAATTGTAAATCTTTCCTGATTTGACAGCGAAAATGGGAATATCGACGGAATTATCAATTAATTTAGCGGATTTAATAGAGAATCACCGTGATACTAGCGCCAGAATGGAAGAAACCTCCCAGTAAAATACTCCTAAACCTAAACCCCCTTTTCAGCTGACACCATTCCAACGACCTAACAACAATCTTTTACAAATTTCACTTAATTTCAACATAATCCTACTAAAAGGACATATACATCTCGCAATGGTTCTAGTAAAATAAGGAATTATAATAAACATAAGGAGGACGAGAGGTGGAGTTGAAGAAGGAGACTAATAGAGCCAATGTAGATAATTTCTCAGAGATTGTGAGAAAGGCATACGAAACAGGCAAAAACGAGAAAGCTATCACCCCAGAAAAACTAATCGCAGACTTAACAGCAGACCTCAAAAACTTGATGGCTGTCTAATCATATATATATATATAAACAAAGGGCTGTCGAAGTAAAACTCGACAGCCTTTTTTAAATTGAAGAAAGGATAAAAATCCTAGTTTCTTCTATTATATAGCGTATTAATATTGGTAACGTTTGCAACTGATAAACTGAATTTCACTATTATTGGGTTGGCCTGGTTATGAAATCTTGGTGACCTTGCGGTTACATGAATTAAAAAAAGCGAATCATTATTCTGATTCGCTCTTGCTGTTAGTTAAAAATTTCAGTATGTACTCACTCCACACGTGGTTCCCTTGTTCACTTGGGGCACTCATGTCTGGTAGCAGATAGTCTTTCATCTCGGCAGTATTTGGATCAGGCCATGAGGACCAATGGTCGAGATAGGTAAGCTGCTTTTCCTGTGCATACTTTTTTAGCTCTTCTACCTGATGTGGGTAGATTTCTGCTTGATAAAGCGGGAAGGATGGCTGCAAGATAAAAGCTGTTTCAGGTTTGTTCTTCTTGATGTCATCAATGATTTTAGAGGTATTTTCTAAGGTATCTTTGATTAGGACTTCCCCATTATTCATGAGAATAAATGGCTCTAAGATAATTAAATCAGCATTCACATCAGCAATTTCCGTTTGTTTCTTATAGTAGAGCAATTGGGTTGAAGTGGAGTTAAAAGTTTTAAGTTCGACTTTGATATGTTGTTCGCCAAATGTTTTCAGTAATTGTTCTTTAATAAGCGGAAAAGAACCATCCGTTTCCGAACCAAGCGCAGGAGAACCAGCGAACAGAATGGTAAAGGGTTTGTCCGCTTGTAAGGATTGCCTAAATTGCTCGACTGCATTGGTAGGCCAATTACTTGTGAACTCTAGTAATTTCTGCTCCTCGGAATTCTGATCATCTATCTTGGTTGTCGATGACTGTTTAATTGGTTTATTTTTTGCCGATGCTTGCCGTTCTTGGTTCCAATGGGATTGACCTAAATAGAGCGTAATAAGGAATCCGACGGCTAATAATGCCGTTAAAAATTTCTGCATAACTAAAAATACCCCCAAAAATAGATTGCATAATAATTATAGCAGACGAGAATCAAAAATTTGCTCAATTTCATTTTATATCTACAAATATTTACAAAGAAGCATTCAAATTAGTTTAGTTAGTTAACAAAAAAAGAAATTACTGCCAAATAGTCATTTACTCTTCAAATTTCTGTAAAAATGGTGTTTAATTGGTTAAGTGGTTATTAAATAGACAAAAAAAAACAAAACACGACAAATTATGGTATAATATACAATGTTTTGTATTGAAACTTTAGGAGGCCGAAATGGAAGAGACTATTAGTTTAAAAGAGTTGCTCGAGACATTGAAAAAACGATTATTATTGATCGTGTCGATAACGTTAATTGCTGCAATTGTTAGTGGAGTCGTAAGTTACTTTTTCTTAACCCCGATTTACCAAGCTTCTACACAGATTCTCGTTAACCAAAAGAAAAGTGAACAATCTTTGTATAGCGCGAATGAAGTACAAACAAACCTTCAATTAATTAACACCTATAATGTAATCATTACAAGTCCGGCGATACTAGATAAAGTTTCGGAAGAACTTGATTTAAACATGACAGCTGCACAATTAAAAGGAAAGATTACCGTGGGCAGCGAAAAGGATTCCCAAGTTGTTAACTTGTCGGTTCAGGACCCTAGTGCAGATGTAGCTGCACAAATTGCTAACAAAACGGCGGAAGTGTTCAAAAAAGAGATTGCTAATATCATGAATGTTGACAATGTGAGCATCTTGGCAAAAGCAGATGTTACCGAAAACCCTGCCCCAATTAAACCAAGACCATTATTGAATGTCGCAATTGCGATCGTTGTTGGTTTAATGGCTGGTGTCGGACTTTCATTCTTACTTGAGTACTTTAATAACACGATTAAAAACGAACAAGATGTTGAAAAAGTCTTAGGACTTCCGATACTAGGTGTCATCGCGACGATTGATGACCAAAAGATGGAAGAATCAGCAGCACGTCGTGCAGCAAGAAAATCAACAGTAAGAGGTGAGACATTTGGTTCTTAGAAAGAAGAAATTAAACAGTAAAGATGCAAGTCGTAAGCTTGTTACAGCGGTCGATCCGAAGTCTCCGATTTCTGAGCAATACCGGACGATTCGTACAAATATTCAGTATTCCTCGATTGATCAAGAAATAAGAGCCATCATGGTTACCTCTTCAGGACCTGGTGAAGGTAAGTCGACGACAGCGGCGAACCTAGCGGTTACGTTTGCACAGCTTGGCAAAAAGGTGTTGCTAGTCGATGCCGATCTTCGTAAACCAACTGTTCATCATACATTTGCTGTGAATAACCTTTTTGGATTTACGACCGTTTTAACCAAGCAAAGAACTCTTGAAAAAACAGTTCTTGAAACACAGGAACAGGATTTATACATTTTAACAAGTGGACCGATTCCACCCAATCCTGCTGAGTTGTTAAGTTCCAAATCAATGGAACAATTTATTGAAGATGCAAATGCTGAATTCGAATATATTATTTTCGATACTCCGCCATTATTAGCGGTGGCTGATCCGCAAATCCTTGCGAATCAATGTGATGGCTCGATACTGGTTGTGTATAGTGAGAAAACCGAAATCGATCAAGCGAAAAAGAGTAAGGAATTGCTTGAACATGCCCAAAGTAAATTGCTTGGTGTGGTCTTGAATCATAAAGAACTACAAAGTAATGACTATTACTATTATTACGGGGCAAAGTGACAAGTTTCGACAAATTCCTACCTCAACCAGTGTTACTATTAAAAAAGTCGTTAAAAAATAACAGTATTTTGGAAAGAGTGTGTGACCAATGATTGATTTACATTGTCATATATTACCTGGTATTGATGACGGGGCAAGGGATTTGTCGGAAAGTATTGAAATGGCCAAGAAGGCTGTCGAACAAGGGATTCATACGATTGTTGCTACGCCGCATCATTTGAACAACCGTTACGAAAACCCAAAACAGACAATTATTAATAGAGTCAAAGAGTTAAACAAGATTTTACTAGATGAAAAGATTGATTTAAACGTTCTTCCGGGTCAGGAAACACGGATTTATGGGGAAATGGTTGATGGCTATGAAACAGGCGAAATCCTTCCAATAGATAACACACAATATGTATTGGTAGAGTTTTCGTCTAGCCATGTCCCGAGATACACGGAGAAGTTGTTTTATGATTTGCAAACGAAGGGACTTATTCCAGTGATTGTTCATCCGGAACGGAACCAGGAAATCATTGAACGTCCCGAGCTTCTTTATCAGTTTGTGAAAAAGGGAGCATTATCCCAGGTTACTGCGGCTAGTGTTTGCGGAGATTTTGGAAAAAAGATTAAGAATTTTTCTCTGCAATTAATTGAAGCAAATTTAACTCACTTCATTGCATCGGATGCACATAATACAAGTAACCGGACTTTTAAAATGAGAGAAGCATTTGACAATATTCAAGCAAAGTACGGGAATGACATGGTTTATTTGTTCCAAGAGAATGCGGAACTTGTAATTGAAGGCAGTCACGTCTATAAAGAAGTACCAGAGCGAATTAAGAAGAAAAAGTTCTTTAAAATATTTTAACCGACTAAGCCGATCAGAGTTTACAAATTATCATTTTACAACTTTATCAGGCTATATTGCCTGATCGGCGAGGCTCCCTGCCCGTTATCGATGGGGGCACTCGATTGTGCTGTGGGTCCATCAGAGGACCTTAGACGCATGTCGTCAAAAGCATGATGTGAGGCCGGGTTAGATGCCCGATTTTTAAAAATTAATCTTAAATATCTAATGAAAGAATAAGTGGTGTAAGCACTTGCAATTCCATTAGGTATTTATTTTTTTGCCCATAGTGCTTTAGTTGATAAAAGGATTTCTTAGATAAGCGAAATATTATTTGGGGGTATGAAAGGTGAAAAGAGTAAGAAAAGCAATCATTCCAGCTGCAGGGTTAGGGACAAGATTTTTGCCAGCAACAAAAGCGATGCCAAAAGAAATGTTACCAATTGTTGATAAGCCTACTATTCAATACATAGTGGAGGAAGCTGTTGCAGCTGGTATTGAGGACATTATCATTGTAACTGGTAAAGGGAAACGTGCGATCGAGGACCATTTTGATAATGCAATCGAGTTGGAACAGAATTTAATCGAGAAAGAAAAATACGATCTACTAGAAAGAGTTCAGTACGCTACAAATCTAGCAGATATCCATTACATCCGCCAGAAAGAACCAAAGGGACTTGGACATGCGGTCTGGTCTGCTCGAAACTTTATTGGCAATGAGCCTTTTGCCGTTCTGTTAGGTGATGACATTGTTCAGAGTGAAACTCCGTGCTTACGGCAATTGATTAATCAATATGAAGAAACATTCTCTTCAGTAATTGGAGTGCAACAAGTAGCAGAAAATGAAACACACCGTTATGGGATTATCGACCCTTCATCTCAAGAGGGACGTCGTTACCAAGTGAGTAACTTCGTTGAAAAACCAAAACAAGGAACAGCGCCTTCAAACTTAGCGATTATGGGTCGTTACATCTTAACACCAGAAATCTTTATGTTCCTTGACCGTCAGGAAAAAGGTGCAGGTGGGGAAATTCAATTAACGGATGCCATTCAACGTTTAAATGAAATTCAAAGAGTATTTGCGTATGACTTTGAAGGGAAAAGATATGATGTTGGTGAGAAATTAGGGTTTATAACAACAACAATTGAATTTGCACTTCAAAATCATGAATTAAGGGATGACCTTAAAAAATATATGAGAGAAATTATAGAAAAAGAACTCACTATGTTAGGAGGAAAATAGGTGAAAACGCAATCCAATAGTGAGATAGTTGATTTAAATGTTAATAGTTCTGCTCCTGTATATTATGTCATTAAGAGGATAATAGATGTTATTGGTGCTATGACTGGTATTTTATTAACCTTTCCAATTCAATTGGTGGTTATGTCATTTTACATTTTCGGGCCAAATAAAGGCCCCGTTTTCTTTAAACAAGTAAGAATAGGTAAATACGGTCAGGAGTTTTATATTTATAAATTTAGATCAATGGTAGTAGATGCGGAGAAAAAATTACGAGAAAATGAGGAGTTACACCAGAAGTATATTAAGAATAATTATAAATTAGAACAAGATGAGGATCCGAGAATCACTAGTTTTGGAAGGTTTATCCGAAAGACCAGTTTGGATGAACTTCCTCAATTTATAAATGTACTTAAAGGTGACATGAGTCTCGTAGGTCCTAGACCAGTAGTTTTAGAAGAATTAGATGAATATAAAAATAGGAAAGAAGTTTTTCTTTCTGTAAAACCTGGAATAACTGGATATTGGCAAGTTTGTGGAAGAAGTGATGTCGGATATCCAGATCGTGTAGATATTGAACTATATTATGCTTATAATCAGTCGTTGTGGCTAGATATAAAGATTATGCTTAAAACAATTTTATTAGTCATTTTACGAAAAGGGGCATACTAATTTCTATAATAATAAAGATAATATATGTAATTATAATACGTTTTTTGTATGGGGAATTTTGTTTTTAAATAGAAGGAGTGTCACGTTCCTTCTATTTATTTTTTTAGGGGTGATACAATTGAAAATAAAGATTATGTCAGATATAAAAAGGTATACTGATGGACGTGGCTTGCCTCATAAATTTATGTGTCTATTTTACTATAATGGTATTTATGCACTCTTAATATATAGAACGTTAAATTACCTATATGAAAGAAAGAATTTTTTATATAAGTTGTTATATTCAATTTTATTTTTTGTACTATATATTCCTTTTCGAAATATAACTGGTGTTGAATTACACCCTCAAGCTAAAATTGGTAGGGGAGTTTTTATACCCCATTGCACTAATATTATCATATCAAAAGACGCAATTATTGGGGAAAACTTAACCATTCACCAATCCGTAACCATAGGTGTTAATTATAATAATAATAAAGCACCTCTAATTGGGGACAATGTTTTTATTAGTTGTAACAGTACACTAATAGGGAATATAAAGATTGGTAATAATGTAACTATACTTCCTAATAGTTGTGTCACTAAGAGTTGTGAATTAGATGGTTCATTGCTAGGAGGAGTACCAGCACATCAAATTATTAAAGGTAGTTAACTTAATTACTTTCCGAATCGAATCATTATCCAAGTATAAAAAAATATACAAATATGGTAGGAGAAAATATGAAAGTTTTAATTTTTAATACACTATATTATCCAAATAGGGTTGGAGGGGCTGAAATATCTGTACAAGCTTTAGCAGAATCATTAAAAGATAAAGGAGTCACCCCAATAATTGTTACGACAGAACCATTAGATAGAAATGATAATGTTAATGGAGTAAAGGTATATTACCTGAATAATAGAAATTTATATTGGTTTGGTAACCATCACAACCACCACGCACTAAAAAAAATTGCTTGGCACCTACTTGATAATAATAATTTTTTCTTTAAGAAGAAATTATTAGAAATAATTCAGATAGAGGAACCAGATATAATTCATACTAATAATCTTTCTGGTTTTTCAATGTTGCCCTGGATACTTGCTAAAGAAAATAATATTCCTATTATTCATACTTTACGAGACTATAGTTTAATGTGTTCTAAAGGAACGATGTATAAAAACAATGAAAACTGCAAAAAGATGTGTTCGGAATGCTCTGTATTAAACTTCTATAAAAAGGGTATTACAAATAATCAATATGTTAATTCTGTTGTAGGTATATCCGAATTTGTTTTAAATCATCATAAAAGTAACGGCTACTTTAAAGACGTATCTTCAACTAGAATTTTCAATGGAGTGAATACTATTCATCCCAATCAGATTCAAATTAAAGAAAAAGGAGAAAAAATGAAGTTTCTTTACATGGGAAGAATAGAAAAATCAAAAGGGATAGAAAAAATAATAGATAAATTTCAAGATCATACGAGTATTGAATTATATATTGCGGGTGAAATATACGATTCAGAGATAAAAGAAAATCTAGATAATAATAAATATTCAAATAATATAAAGTTTGTTGGGTTTGTAAATCCTTCTGATATTCTACCAAAAGTTGATATGGTTTTAATCCCTTCTCTTTGGAATGAACCGTTTGGAAGGGTAATAATTGAAGCATATTCCTATGGAAAACCTGTTATTGCTACAAACTTAGGTGGTATACCAGAAATTGTGCTCCATGGAAAAACTGGATATATCTATGATCCTCATAATGAAGATGAGTTCGAGAGTATAATTGAGAAAATAAGTAATGATCCTTCAGTCGTATCTGAGCTTTCTACTAACATTATGGATTATTTAAAGCAATTTAGTACTGATGTAATAACAGACCAATATATAGAGGAATATAGAAAATTGGAAAATGTAAAAAAAATTAGTTCTAAAAACTAGTTACTGATATACAGGGGGCAACATGATTAATATCGATAAAAAGGATAATATTAGCCCAATTGAAATAACATTGCTTATTACTATTTTATATTGTTCTGTATATGGAATAATTTCTATTTATTTAGAGTCATTATTATTAAGAAGTTTAAAAGATTTAATTTTGGTTGTGTTATCATTATATTGTTTATTTAAAATTGTTTTTATAAAAAGAAGTTATTACTTCATTTACGGATTATTAGTTCTTTTTGCGTTTTTTATGCTAATAGGAACTATTAATTTTTTACTTGTGGATAGAGAAATTTATTATTGGATATACGGTATGAAAATCACCCTACTACCAATAAGCTTTCTATTTGTAGGATATGTGTTTGCAAAAGAGGTCTCAATAGTTTTTAAAAAATGCCTTGTTTACTTGTATATCACTTTGATTAGCGTATGGGTCTTACAATATTTTGTGGGAGTAGATACTCTTGTGAGCTGGGGCTTCGTATATGGTATTAATGTAAAGCACTTTATCGGAGGGTTACCTAGACTACCATCAATAGTAGGCTCACCTGATACTTACGCTGTTATGTTAGCGTTATTGGGTTTCCTTTTAGAAAAGGATCCAAAAATCACTTCTAAAAGATATACAAAGAGAATAATAAAGATTACTACATTTGTATTTCTAGTACTGTCAACAATTAGAACAGCTATATTATTTTGGTTAATTGCTCAGGTAGTAAGTCTGATTATAGAATCAAAATTATATTTAAGCAAAATAATCATAAGGAGAATTTCGATAATCTTAATTATTATTCCAATAATAATTATTGGAGCACTAAATATCATTTCAACAAAAACTTCAATACTCTCTAGTGAATCCCTTAAAGAAAGGATTGCAATTTGGAGTAGTAATAATACAAGAGATGATAGGATCGAAATTCTTGTAGGTAAAGGCCTAGGAAAAGTAGGTGCTGCAAGTAAGAGGTTAATAAGTATAGGGAGGGATGGTAGTAATTATTCAGTGGATAATCAGTATTTAGCAATATTTGAACAAACTGGATTGATTGGCATTATTTTATTCCTACTGTTTTTTATCGTGATTCTAACTAGGTTTATTTCTATGATTAATAATTCAAATGATAAAGAACAAAAGCTTACACTTCTTATTTGTGTATCTTTAATAGCTGGAATATTAATGTCATGTTTATTCACTAATATGCTAGAAATATTTCCTTTTAATATTCTATTTTGGCTTTACCTGGGGAAAAATCTACATTTAATAAAAAATCAATAAAGCTACCATTGTAAACTAAAAAAACAATTAACAAAGTCAAAGGAGTTCTATATGAATATTCTTTTCATAGTAGGGGAGTTTCCGAAAATCTCTGAAACCTTTATATTAAATCAAATCACTGGTTTGATAGATCAAGGACATTCAGTTTCAATATTGGCAAAAAAGCCAGAAAAAGAATTAAAGCAACATTTTGATGTAGATAAATATAATCTAATTAGTAGTTGTATATATTATAGTATTCCTAAAAGATTCGACAAGAGAGTATTTAAGGCGTTTTTTAAATCCTTGAGTAGTCTTCCCAAAACCCCAAAGGCAATATTAAAATCTTTAAATTTTGTTAAATATGGAAAAGAGGCTCTATCATTAAGATTATTCTATAGTGCACTGGCTCTCATTGACAATGATAAAAAAGATTTTGACATCATTCATTGCCATTTTGGTCCCAATGGAATACTTGGCGCCTGTTTAAAAGATATAGGAGTTATTAATGGTAAGGTATACACCACTTTCCATGGAAATGATATGACAACTTATATTAAAAATAATGGTGATAAGTGTTATAATTTTTTATTTAAAAAGGGTGATTTTTTCCTCCCGATTAGTAAATTTTGGGAGGAAAAACTTATTCATTTAGGTTGTGAACCAACGAATATAATAGTTCATAAAATGGGTGTTGATTTAAGTAAATTTAACTCTTATGTAAAAAAAGATAGGGAGGATACAGAATTTAATATTGTTACGGTAGCTCGTTTTGTTGAAAAAAAGGGTGTCGAGTATGCTATTCATGCAATTTCTCAACTTGTTAAACAAGGTCAGAAAATAAAATATCAAATTATTGGTGATGGACCGTTATATGATTCAATAAATTCTTTGATAAATAATTATGGATTAGCAGATAATATTAATATTCTTGGATGGAAAGAACAAGAAGAAGTAATAGATATTATGAAAAATAGTGATTTATTGTTAGCACCAAGTGTAACTAGCGCAGATGGGGATATGGAAGGTATACCGGTAGTATTAATGGAATCAATGGCTATGAAAGTACCAGTAATGTCTACTTATCACAGTGGTATTCCCGAACTAATTGAAGATGGAAGAAATGGCTTTTTAGTCGCTGAAAAAGATATCGATGGATTAACAGAAAAGTTGGAGTTTGTAATTCGGAATAAGAACCTACTGAATGAAATGGGAATTAAAGGGAGAAAATCGATAGAAGAAGTTTATGACATTACTAAGTTGAATAAAAAACTTGAAACAATATTTTTAACCTAATTAATAATAGGTAAGTCAATAAAGAAGAATATAAAAAATCTAAAACACATATTTCAATCTATAAGGAAGTCTAATTGCTTCTAATTTATTAGTAAAAATTTACTATATGCATAATACTAATACAGGTATAAATGTATATTTAATTTAACTATATTAAACTAAAAGCATTAATTCGATACCTTAAAATGATAAAAACCGTAAAGGTGCCTGAGAAAAAATGAAGAAGACAATATTTATTAATGGAAGATTTTTAACGCAAAGGGTCACCGGCGTTCAAAGAGTTGCAGACGAAATAGTAAAGGAATTAGATAAACAAATTAGTCAACATGAATTAAATAATGATATAGATTTTATTATTCTAACACCTAAAGTAGAAATAAGGAAACTTACCCTAAAAAGTATTAAAGTTAAAAGTGTGGGATATTTTAAAGGTCACCTATGGGAGCAGTTTAATTTGCCATTCTACACAAAGGCAGGTATGCTAATAAATTTCTGTAATACGGGTCCTGTACTAAAAAAAAATCAAATTGTATTTATTCATGATGCTGCAGTTTTTTCAAAGCCTGGTGGTTATTCGAAGAAGTTTGTTTTTGTTTACAGGAATATAATTAAAGCTCTATCTTTAATGTCTAAAAAAGTAATAACTGTCTCTGAATTTTCTAAAAAAGAGTTAGAGTCTTATATTCCATTATTAATAGGAAAGATTGAACCTATTTATTTAGGTATAGATCATATGCTTAGAGGTAAATTGGATAATAGTATATTGAATAAACATCAAATTGTTCCTGGGGATTATATATTAGCAGTCAGTAGTTTACATCCTAATAAAAACTTTCAAATTGTGGAAGATGCGTTGAATAAATTAGATAATATTAATTGCCAGTTTGTAATTGCGGGTGGAACACAATCGAAAATATTTTCTAATTCATCTATAGCACTAGAAGGAAATATCAAGTTTGTTGGATATGTTAGTGACGAGGAACTAAAAGCGTTATATAAGCATGCTAAAGCATTTATATTCCCATCTATCTACGAAGGATTTGGACTTCCACCAATAGAAGCTATGAGTTTTGGGTGCCCTGTTTTAGCCTCGACGGCTGCATCAATACCCGAGATATGTGGTGATGCACCATTATATTTTGATCCATATAATTCAAATAGCCTTGTAAAACAAATAAATCGCTTATATAACGAGAGTAACTTAACTAATGAATTAAAAGAAAAAAGTATTAAACAAAGTGAAAAATACCGTTGGAGAAAAACAGTTAAAAAAGTAATTGAAATTCTTAAATAGGAGAAATTCCATAATGAAGATTGCAATAATCCATGATTGGCTTATCACATATGCTGGTGCAGAGAAGGTATTAGAACAGATGCTTGAGGTTTATCCGGAAGCAGATTTATTTAGTGTTGTAGACTTTATCCAAAACGATGAGAGAAAATTTATAAAAAATAAAACCGTAAAAACCACATTTATTCAAAAATTACCATTCGCAAAAAAAAAATATAGAAGTTACCTACCATTAATGCCTTTAGCAATTGAGCAACTTGACTTATCAAGCTATGAAATAATCATATCGAGTTCTCATGCAGTTGCTAAAGGAGTGATAACAGGCCCAGATCAGCTTCATATTTCCTATGTTCATTCACCAATTAGATATGCATGGGACTTACAACATCAGTATTTAAAAGAGGCTAATTTGGAAAATGGAATTAAAGGGATTGCTGTAAAATTTTTATTGCATAAAATAAGGAATTGGGATTATCGTACTTCAAATGGAGTTGATATATTCTTATCAAACTCTTCCTTTATTTCGAGGAGAATTTGGAAGGTATATAGACGTGAAGCGAAAGTAGTTTATCCACCTGTAGATGTGTCTAGTTTTACGATAAAAAAAGATAAGTCCAATTTTTATATGACAGCTTCGAGAATGGTGCCTTATAAAAAAATAGATATTATTGTAGATGCTTTTTCAAAAATGCCTGACAAGGAATTAATAGTTATTGGTGATGGCCCTGATTTTAATAAGATTAAACAAAAGGCTGGAAAAAATGTTAAGTTGTTAGGATATCAATCGTTTGATATTCTTAAAGAACATATGCAAAATGCAATAGCTTTTATTTTTGCTGCAGAAGAGGATTTTGGTATTACTCCAGTTGAAGCACAGGCTTGTGGAACACCGGTTATTGCTTATGGTAAAGGTGGAGCTTTGGAAACAGTAGAAGGTATCGATTCATCAAACGAACCTACAGGACTACACTTTTATGAACAGAGTGCTGATAGTATTGTGAGTGCTGTTCATAAGTTTGAGGACAATATTCATTTATTTAGTGCTGAAAATTGTAGAAGAAATGCTTTGAAATTTTCAGAAGTTCTATTTAGAGATAAGCTACGAGAAATCGTTGAAACAGAATATGCCAAAAGGAAAAAGTAGGTAAAAAGGGGAAAGATACCATTAAGAAGTTGCTATTGTTGGTAGCAACTTATTTGCATTTGGAGGAAATATTATTAATATTTTTGTGGTATGAACTAGTTTGTTAGAAATAGAAGTTTGTATATATGAAATTGGATATCATGTGCTTTGACTAAATAATGATACCAAAAAATAGTGAAGTTGAAGCAAAGATTTCATCAATATCTAAATCAGGGGTTAGAAGACTTAATGGAAAAAATATTGATAATCGTTTTTAAGGTGTATTGATAATCATGATAGGGTTTTAGTAGTGCTGATGAAATAGTTATTGTTAGAGAATGGATTAATAAACATGTTCAAACTTTTATTTGGTGTGAAATCTTATTGGACTGAACATGCTGAAGAATATTATAAAGAAGGCCTGTACAAAGTTAGTAAAAAAGATCTAGTGGAGAAAATTATTATTAGATCTTTTATTTAGAGGAGGAACTAAGTTGAAGTTAGTTTTATTATCTGGAGGTTCGGGTAAACGGTTATGGCCATTATCTAATGATGCAAGATCTAAGCAATTTTTGAAAGTTTTAATTAATGAAGAAAATGAATTGCAATCAATGGTGCAAAGAGTCTGGGGTCAGTTAGATAAATTAGGATTAAGTGAATCAGCGGTTATTGCTACTAGCAAAACCCAAGTAGAAATGCTCCAAAGTCAAATTGGTAAAGATGTCTCAATAATCGTAGAACCTGAAAGAAGAGATACTTTTCCGGCTATTGTGTTAGCAGCATCCTACTTATTTTCTCACGAAAATACAGCTCGAGATGAAATTGTTGGTGTTTTACCCGTTGATCCATTTGTAGAGGATAAATTCTTTGCAAGATTATTAGACTTAGGAGATGTTTTAAAATCCTCTAACGCAGATTTGGCGTTAATGGGTGTAAAACCAACATTTCCATCTGAAAAATACGGTTATATTGTTCCGAATTTAGAACAATCGACTAAAGATGTTGTAAAAGTTAGTCACTTTAAAGAAAAGCCAAAAACTGAAGAGGCAAAAATATTGATAGAGCAACAAGCTCTGTGGAATTGTGGAGTATTTGCATTTAAGTTAGATAAAATCATTTCATTATTAGAGGTAAATGGTTTGCCGACCAATTACCAAGAACTTTTAACAAATTATTCTCAATTACCTAAAATAAGCTTTGATTATGAAGTAGTAGAGAAAACAGAAAATATTATTGCACTTCCATATGATGGTAGTTGGAAGGATTTGGGAACTTGGAATACATTAACTGAAGAAATGGGAACCAATATTCTTGGTAGAGCAAATATGAGTAAGGACTCTATTAATACACATATTATTAATGAATTAGATATTCCAGTTTCAGTACTAGGATTGTCAAATATTCTAGTTGCGGCTAGTCCTGACGGGATTTTAGTTACAGAAAAGGTTGCAAGTCCTCGTGTAAAGGAGTTAATTGAAAACTTGGAGCAACGGCCTATGTACGAAGAACGCCGCTGGGGTTGGTACCGGGTCCTTGAACATACCAAATACGATGATCAAACCGAGGTATTAACGAAACGTATTAATATTTCTGCTGGTGAAAATTTAAGCTATCAATATCATAATTACCGTCGAGAAGTATGGACCATTGTAAAAGGAGAGGGAGTTCTTCTTTTAAATGATGAGTTTAAAGTTATTAGACCAGGGGACGTAGTTGAAATTCCTGTTGGTATAAAACATGCAGTTAAAGCTGTAAAAGACTTGGAATTAATAGAAGTACAAACTGGAACACAATTAGTTGAAGAAGATAATCATCGCATTATTTTAACTTGGCAAGATATTGAGGATACTGTATACGCAATTCATAAATAGATATTATTGAGGCTCAGATGTATTAGGTATCATTTTTAGCACCTCTTCAACACCTTAAAAGTGTTTTAGAAAACGACGAGTTAGTTCTTAGCCTTGATGATGTTCGAAAAGGTCATATGTTCTAATGGATTCACAAACCGGATGTGTGTTGGTAAGGATCATCAGCGTAGATACGGTTCTATTCAACTACTCATATCCAAGAATATCCTTCAAATAGGTTCTTTTCTACAGTAGTTAACGATATGGTTAATCCGTTCTTTAAAGCTGTTAAATCACATTTCCTGAGACCAGTATCGGCGTTGATAATTATCATATGGTGCAAAAGGTGACTCAAGCATTCGATTAAGTAAGAAAGAAGTTTCATGCCTAGAAAAATGGGCGTTTTATTCTCTTAAAGGGTACTAAAAAGTTAACAGCTAATCAAAAGCAACGACCATAAGACGGTTCGAAGAGCACCTAGAGTTGTTTCCTATTACTTAAAAGAGCAATTCAAGGATGTGCATAAAGCACCAGACTATGGTACAGGTGAAAAACTCATAGAGGAATGAATCTAACTAGAATGTAGCAGTCCATTTTATGGATTCCATCTAGTGGCGAAAACCATGGTAAACTGGAAGGAAATGTTCGAATTGAAGAACTAACATAACATTTAAACAATCAAAAGATGTGCCTTTGGATTTAGAAATCTAGAAAGATTCCACCAACTTTGTGGTCTGTAAGCTGATGAAGGAGTTACCATAGATTGGGCACCAAGCTAGCCGACTTATTTCTGGAATTGAGTGTAAACCACAGAATTTGGTGAAGAAACAATATTATTAAAAATTCAAAAGAGTTTGAGTATCAGTACAGAACCCATTCGATATAACTGAAACTCATTACTATGTCCTGTTTTTTATTTTGTATAAATTTCGAGAAATTATTCTAATAAAGGTGATTGTCGAGGGGCAAAAATTAATAATAGTAACACAAAAAGAGGTGAATAATAGAAATTATTCTATTAATACTATGAATATTTTTTTAAAAAGACTTATAGGTTTTTCAATAGGACCAATAGCCGGTGCATTTATAGCTTTTATAACAATCCCTTTGACCACATACTTTATTTCTCCAACTGAATTTGGTAAAGCAAGCATGTTTACTTTATTTCAAGCATTAATAGTTACCTTTTTGTATTTGGGATTTGATCAGTCCTATACAAGAGAGTATCATGATTCCAAAAATAAAGTTAATTTATTAAAAAATGCAATGATATTACCTTTAATTTTATCTATTGTTTTATTCTTTTTCGTCTGTACTAATCTCAACACTGTTTCTACACTGTTATTTGATTCAGGAAAGTACAATACAGCTTCTTTATTATTTGGGTTAACTGTAGTTTTTATGACTGTTGAGCGGTTTATTTTACTTTCCATTAGAATGGAAGAAAAAGCATTAGAATATTCGGTAATAAATGTTTTAATAAAAATTAATATATTAATTTTAACTCTCTTTTTTGTCTCTATGATCAGGCAAGACTTTTTAGCTGTTGTTTATTCTACAGCAATAGGTCAGCTTATTGGTGATGTATATCTAATAATTAGATATAGAAAATATTTAGACTTCAAGAACTTTTATTTTGATAAGGATTTATTTCTCAAACTATTAAAATTTGGTATCCCTTTAATCATTGCTGCATCAGTTAACAATTTATTGAACTCACTAGATAGATTAGCTCTAAGAAGATGGAGTGATTTTTCTGAAATAGGTATTTTTACTGCAGCGTTAAAAGTATCAGCTACTCTATCAATATTACAGGTCAGTTTTACAAGTTTTTGGGTTCCTACAGCATATCGTTGGTATAATCAAAACAAGGATATAAAGCATTTTAAAGTAGTTAGTAACGTACTTTTATTGATAATGTCCTTTTTGTTTTGTTTGATTTTGTTATTAAAGGATTTAATTGTTATTTTATTATCGCCTGATTATGAGAATGCCAAATTTATTATAGGTTTTCTATGTTTGCAACCAATTATGTATACAGTAAGCGAAACAACTACATTAGGTATAGTTTTTTCAAAAAAAAGTCATTTGAATATTTTGGTAAGTATACTTTCTATTATACCCAATATTATTTTAAATATTATTTTGGTTCCTAAATTTGGTGCAATTGGAGCTGCAATTGCAACAGGTGTTTCATATATTTTCTTTTTCCTTGGAAGAAGTTACTATTCAAATAAACACTGGATTGGTTTTTCGTTAAAAAATCATATTTTAGTTACATTAACTATTTTTATTGGTGCACTAATAAATACTCAGAGTTATAAATATATAAATTTTATTAATTTCCTGTTGCTTTTTTTAATTCTTATGATTCAAATACCTACCATAAGAAAAATAGTATATATATATATAAAAAAGAATGATAATGAATGGGATTTTTCATAACTTAATTCAACAAAATTAGTAGTTTACAGCTTTGGGAATTCTAAACGCGGTGGACCGTATGGTCTACATTAAACTTTATTCTAAATTGGAATTTATCTATCATCAAGGATTTATGTACTAGCTTAAAATAAAAGTTTATTGGAATTCAGCAAACAAAAGATTGTTAGAGGATACTTTTTGATGTTTCATAATCGTATTTTGTGATTTCCACTCAATTCTAGAATAAGAAAGCTAGATTGGTGCCCAAACTAGAGAAACTCCTTCATAAGCTTCTATTCAACTACCTGTGAAAAGCTGATGAAGGATCATGTTAGGCTATCTAGTCTTTATAAGATATTTTTCGTAAACTCCAAAAATATATATAGTCTATATTTTCAAACCTTTTTTTAATGTTCTTATACTTTGGTTTTCTAATAGACTTTTTGTAATTGGAGTAAGAAAGGTACTGAAGAATCTTAGTTTTTCAGTTTTCTAAGGGTTTCCCAAATTGATGAAGCTAATGACTGCTCCATGCTAATTGGACCAATTCCTCTAAGAGAACTTCACCTGTATCATAGTCTTACACTTTATCACCTCTCAGAATATTTAATTTAGGATATAAACGTAAGACAAGGTAGGAATTTAGATGCTAATACCGTCCAATTTACCATTGTTGCTTAGGAGGTTTCTACCTTCTCTAAAGAAAATGGGATGACGATATATGACGTCTACTAACTATATTTAAAAATATGGTTTTTGCCAAAAATTCCTCCAATCTCCTACCTTAAAAGGTAAGGGGGGAGCTGACCAGACGGCTAGGATTGAAGTTACAGTTACAGTTATGAAGATTACTTAACCCTCTAATAGATTTAGGAATTAATTGGTAAAACCTACTAGTTTAATACCTAATCTAATGTTCAGAAATATCATCCTCAGATGGTTATTGGTTCTGCCTAGGTCATCCAGCTCAGAAGTAGCTAAGTTTTATTTTGTGGTTAAAGGTATATCTCTGGAGGTAAGGAGAAGTTACCCTCATCAATGGAGCTGTTATGAGTAAGTTAAATAAATTATATTATAATGAAATAGTAAGCTTCCAATTAGTAGGAGTGTGTCCCTATAAATGGTATCTTTGTAATATGACCAATATATACTAGGATAAAAATTTGGGTTATAATAGTATTTGATTTTTCTTTTATCTAACGTAAGAACCAAATAAGACAAAATTAAGTTATTTAATAATTATATTGCATGAAAATATAAAATCAAAGGTGGAATATAAAGTGAAAATTGCTGTAGCAGGAACTGGATATGTTGGCTTAGTAACCGGTGTATGTTTAGCAGAAAAGGGACATTCAGTTTCTTGTGTAGATATAGATGATAGAAAAATACTATTAATGAGTTCAGGAATCTCTCCTATTTATGAACCAGGTCTTGAAGAGTTAATGGTAAAAAATATTGATAGATTGAACTTTACCACCAACTACAAAGAAGCTTATAAAGAAGCTGATGTTATCTTTATTGGAGTTGGAACTCCAGAAAAGCCAGATGGCTCAGCCAATTTAAGTTATGTCAATGCTGTAGCTATACAAATTGCTGAAAGTATTGAGAAAGATTGTGTAGTAGTTATTAAATCTACAGTTCCAGTCGGAACAAATGATAAGATTGAGAACTTAATCAAAGCTAACCTTGTTCATAACGTAAAAGTAAGTATAGCTTCAAATCCTGAATTTTTGTCACAAGGTACAGCAGTTAGAGATACCTTAAATGCCTCTAGGATTGTAATAGGTGTAGAAGAACCTTCTGCTGGTGAGGTATTAACTGAAGTATATAAGGATTTTGGTGCACCTATTTTGGTTACAAATAGGAAAAGTGCGGAAATGATTAAATATGCATCTAATGACTTTTTAGCACTGAAAATTTCATTTATTAATGAAATCGCGAACCTATGTGAAATTATTGGTGCAGACATAGAAGATGTTGCCCTTGGTATGGGTTATGACAGTCGTATCGGTAATAGGTTTTTGAATTCAGGTATCGGTTACGGAGGGTCTTGTTTCCCTAAAGATACAAAGGCATTACACTGGTTAGCCAATTTCCATGATCATGAATTAAAGACGATTAAAGCAGCAATTGATGTAAACGAAAATCAAAAGTTAAAATTAATAAAGAAATCAAGGAAGTATTTTGATAGTTTAAAAGGATTGAATGTAGCAGTTCTAGGATTAACCTTCAAACCAGGTACGGATGATTTAAGGGAGGCTCCATCATTAGTCAATATCCCAATTATGCTTGAGGATGGGGCTAATGTAAAAGCATGGGATCCAGTGGGTATTGAAAACTTTGAGA
The DNA here is from genome assembly GCF_018613095.1 of Bacillus sp. ISL-75. Classification (NCBI taxonomy): domain Bacteria; kingdom Bacillati; phylum Bacillota; class Bacilli; order Caryophanales; family Bacillaceae; genus Bacillus; species Bacillus sp. ISL-75. The sequence goes on along the minus strand of NZ_JAGGQX010000067.1, from coordinate 1,108 downwards.
AACTATACCCAGAGAATATCACCTATTGTTATTCTATTGAAGATACTCTTATGGATGCAGACGTATGTTTTATTTTTACAGAATGGGATGAAGTCAAAGATTTTGATTTATCTATTTATAGCAAACTAATGAATAACCCAATCATTCTTGATGGTAGAAACTGCTATGATCTTACTAGTGCTAAGAAGGCAAAAATCATTTATGACTCTATTGGGAGAGAAACAATTAATAATTTAGAAGTTTCATTAGTTTAGTAATTCCTTTTCGTATTGGAAGACATCAATGTTCAGTGCCCAAAATAAAAGGTAAAAGAAGCTTTTTGTATTTAAGGGGGGCATTTGTCCTCCCTTCTTTTTGCTTTTTGTGGTGGAAAAAATAGCCCGTTGCTTATTATTTATCCTATATTGTTTAAGAACATAATTTACATAGTAGACATCATAGAGAAATGGGAGATACACGATGACTTGGTTTGATAATGCAGAAAAATAGTTCTCATTTAGTAAATTAGAAAAGATTTAAATGATCAATTACATGAAATGAAAAGTTATTAGAGGACAGTTTTTATAAACACTTAGAATTCGGTACTGGCAGAATGCGTGGAGAACTTGGACCCGGTATTAATCGTCTAAATACTTACATTATCCGTAGGGCAAGAAGGTCTTGCTTGTTATATTTCAGAGTAGGGGGAAGTGGCAAAACAGAGAGGAATTGTCATTGCTTACGATTCCCGTCATAAGTCGCCAGAGTTTGCGTTAGAGGTGGCTAAAACAGTTGGAAAGCACGGGATTAAGGCATGTGTATTTGATGAGTTACGTCCGACACCAGTACTTTCTTTTGCTGTAAGCCCATTTAAATGCTTTTTCTGGAGTGGTCATTACAGTAAGTCACAATCCATCAGAATACAACGGTTTTAAAGTATATGGAGAAGACGGTGGCCAGATTCCACCAGAAGTAACAGATACCATTATTCATTATGTAGATGCGGTTGAAAATGAGTTAACTGTTGAAGTAGCTGAAAAACAAGAACTAATCACAAGCGGATTTTTAACCTACATATGTGAAGAGATAGATCAAGCTTATATTGAATGTATATTGCCATTAGAAAGTG
>NZ_JAGGQX010000066.1:0-18960 GCF_018613095.1 Bacillus sp. ISL-75 | reverse complement strand
CGGTACACGGGATTGTCGCTGCGGATTGGGATTTTCTTCTTAATCTTCATAAAACAGTATTAAAACTGGCAAGCTTGCATTTTCGACTCATTTCTACTTTTCTCTTCTTAATCAAACGTTTGTTTAGATTTCAAATGGACCCTTGTTTATAAAGGACTTTTCCATCCTAGCATGTGAAAAGATTGTTGCCGTGGTATGGATTTTTTTCTTAATCTTCAAAAATTAGTATAAAAACCTAGTAATCTTACATTCTTCGACCCTTTTTCCTCTTTTCACTTGTTAATCAATCGTTTGATTAACATTACCGCTATTCTTATTAAGAATAGATTTTTTCTTAAATACCAGTAAAAAAATTGTCGAATGAATTTTTGACCTTTTTCTTTATATTTGGAAAATGTTTATTAAACCCCATACTAATAAAATTTTAATACTACCTTACCTAAATAAAAGGAGTGTATCTTACCTCCTCAAATTAAAAAGAGCCCCTGAAAGGCTCTAAAAGTTTATTTGCTATTTTTAACTTTTTTAACTTTTGTATATCCTAACACCCAAAGTAGACCCACTATCCCAATTAATAGCCCTATAGCAGCTATTGCCATTCCCTCAAAACCACCTGGATAGTACATGCTAACTAAGATAGTGGCAAACCCTAAAAATATTAATACATAGGGGGCTGAAATAATCTTATTCCTATTTCTTATATATTTAACAAACTTCCATACCCCCAGATTGAAATAAATAATAATACAATTTGAAACATAAGATTACTCCCTTTATTCAATCATTTTTTTGATTCACTTCCTTTATCTTACTAAAATTTTTTGGTAAAAGAACATAGGATTATATATAAAATAAAAAGAGCCCTAAATTGATCCGACTCCCCTTGCTCAATCAGCTAAAAACATCAATGAACTTATTTCACTTATCAAACAAAACAATTCAAATTCTCAGTGTGTATCTAATTTATCACCAAACACAATTGACTTAGAAGGCTATACGTTTCCTAGCCCACCTGTAGCTGCAACACCAGCAACTACTCAACCAAAACCAGCAGCACCAAAACAAACTGTACCTGCCCTAGTATTGGGACAGAAATATCCTGCGACACTTGTTCAATGTATTGATGGAGATACGGCTGATTTCAACATCAATGGAAAGGTATAAGACCCGATTCCTATATATTGGCACTCCAGAATACACTACCCAGAAAGAACCTTTTGGTAAGGAAGGAAGTGATTACACCTGTTCATTTTTAAAACAAGGGAAAATAACATTAGAAACAGACGGAGCTGACCTATATGATAAATACGACCGCCTATTAGCATGGGTATGGGTCGGGGATAAATTACAACAAGAAGAAATTACAAAAGCAGGATTTGTGGAAGATTTCTATGATTATGGCACCTACGAGTATGAGCAAACCATTATCACCGCAATGGAAATCACTAAGAAAAACTATGTGGGATGTATTCAGCAAACAAACCCGAACCAACTACAGTACAACAAGAAGACAAATCAGCTGTAACTGAGGAAAAGAAAGAAGAGAATGTTGCTGTTAAAAATGAAGTTCAAAAAGAGGATAATTTGATAAATTCCCATCAGTTCCCGCTGTTTTTGAACCTGTATTCGCTTTGATGTTTCGAAAGGCTAATAAGATATTTTCTCTCGATATGATATATTCATATAATCTTAGACCTTTTGTAGTGTTGTTTTTACTTCGTTCGTAAAGGTCGTCAAATATGTCTTGCATACCGTAATATTCTGCATGTCGTAAGGCAGTACTCACCGATGGATTGTTTCTCCTTTTATTGACGAAAAGTCCCATCATCTTACTCGACCCTGTGAGTTTCATTTAAATTGATTTTTCTTCAAAGAATAAGACTTGGGACCATCCCTCCACGGTCGTTACACGCTTCAACGGTACTATGTCCCTACTTTCGCAAGAATAAAGTCACTTCGATATTTACTTATCTTATAGACACCATCCTGATAGTAGTATTTAATAATGGATGTTTCTTACTTACAACGTTCCGATTAACCTAGCTTTACATATATCCGTAGGTGCTTACTTTGAGCCTGCCAATTCTATATCTTCATTTGTTAGATATACCGAGGTTCCTATGTACTAATCGTACTTTTCGGTGGTTGACACTGCGTTTACAGTATACGTCTTTCGAGCGTATTAAAAATCTAGACCCGTACATTCGCAAGTTCGTCAGTCCTACTGGACATTCTCACCTTAGATATTTTGTAGCATCCCGACCTATCATAAACCATATTCTGTGTAAGAACTTAGGCTCATTTCAGCCGACTTTACCTAGCTTCATACAAATTCAGGCTACTACCGTTCTTTGCATGTAGGAGTATCACATAACTCGTTTCAACTCAACATGACGGTTTTCATTCCGAGTTTCGATTAATCAGTTGTAATTGCTTTTAAGCAAGTTTCCATTCCTATAAAGTTATGCATTGTTGATGAAATTGGCGGGACTGCGTGGGAATCGAACCCACCGACCTGGCACGCAGTTCTCAAGCAGTTTTGAAGACTGAACTTGTCTTATATGATTTTATTCCTGAATGCTAGAATAAATTAATCCCCGCCACATCAACTTCAAATGAGTTTTATTAACTTTAATTATTTACAATTTCAAAACAAATAAAGTTTAATATTCTCATATTTCAAAGGATAGTTCCATACTACACCGAGATGGAAGTCATTTGACCATCCTTCGTTACAGTAATGTCATTGATATCTGAATTTTTATTTATTATATTCTTAGATAAACCACTCATCGGTTACTGCAAGAAAATTAAAAATCAGTGCGTCTGGTGTGAAGGTCATGCCTCTTAAACAATATTAGCGTTTGCTCTTTAAGGCATATAAAAATAGAAATAGGGATATTAGGAGGCCAGCATTGAAAAAAAATCAAATTGTTGAATTATATTTTAATTTCGTTCCACAATGGTGGCTACTCCTTGGCCTCCGCCAATACAAAGTGTTGCTAATCCCATGCGGCTATCACGTTTTAGCATTTCGTGAATGAGAGTAACTAAAATGCGTGCTCCACTGGCACCAATTGGATGACCTAACGCAATTGCGCCGCCATTTACATTTAATTTTTCTTTATCAAAGTGAAGTTCACGATCCACTGCAATTGATTGAGCGGCAAAAGCTTCGTTCGCTTCAATTAAATCCATTTCTTGTAATGTTAAAGAAGCCTTTTTTAGAACCTTTATTACAGCTGTAACCGGGCCAATTCCCATAATGCTTGGATCCACGCCACCACCTGCATTTGCTTTTACTGTAACTAACGGTTTAATTCCTAATTCATCTGCTTTTTTACGACTCATGATGACAAATGCTGCTGCCCCATCGTTTATTCCAGAAGCATTTCCAGCTGTGACAGATCCTTCTTTGTTAAAGGCTGGGCGAAGCTTTCCCAACCCTTCTGCAGTTGTTCCAGCACGAGGAAATTCGTCTTCGGCGAATACTGTTACTTGTCCTTTACGGCCCGGCACTTCAACAGGAACAATTTCATCTGCAAAGCGATTCGATTCAATCGCAGCTTGAGCCTTTTGCTGGCTCCATGAAGAGAATTCATCTTGTTCTTCACGAGAAATTTCATATTTTGCAGAAAGGTTTTCAGCTGTAATACCCATATGATAATTATTGAAGGCACACCATAGTCCATCGTGAATCATGCTGTCCACCAATTTCTGATCTCCCAACTTGAATCCATCGCGAGCCCCTCTAAGCAAGAAAGGAGACTGGCTCATATTTTCCATTCCTCCGGCAACAACCACTTCTGCGTCCCCTGAAAGAATAGCTTGTGTTGCTAGATGAACTGCTTTCAGTCCTGAACCACATACCTTATTAATCGTTAGCGCGGATACCTCATGAGGCAAACCAGCAGCAATGGCAGCTTGTCTTGCTGGGTTTTGCCCAAGTCCTGCTTGTAAGACATTCCCCATAATGACTTCATCCACTTGAGTAACATTGATCCCAGCTTTTTCAATGGCTCCTTTGATAACTATTCCACCTAGTGTTGTTGCCGGAACACTTTTTAAACTTCCACTAAAGCTTCCAATTGCTGTTCTTACAGCACTGATGATAACCACTTCTGTTTGATTCATGTTAAGTCTCTCCTTTAAAAGTCATTTATTTTTAATCATATAAAATAACTGTTAAATCATTTTTAAAAGGAATTAAGAATATAGGTAACTTGAAATTTTTTCTTTCCAATTGATATCCTAAACGAAATATGCAAAAGGCAGACTAAAAGTTGTTGGTATTTGGAAAATACTGTGGTTGTGGGGAAAAACATTAGATAAGCTTTTTAGGAGATCCTTTTCGTTACAGATTGTCCTTTAGTGGTAGGATATAAATTGTATATAGAAAATTGTATATAGAAAAAAGAACAGCGAAATCGCTGTTCTACTTAAACAAATTAAATGCCATTTTTGTGTTTGATTCAAATAAATCCATAAATCCTTTTTGTGCAGATTTAAATTGATTTAAAGCCTCTTCACGAATCTTTTTTTGCTGTTCGATACTATTTTTAATCGATTGTTGGAACTGCTCTTGTGACTGATTTAATAAATTTAAGCTTTCTTTATTTGGAGTAGAAGTTAACTGTTGAACGCGGTTGTTAATTTCATCCAGTTGAGCATTCCACTTTTCGAAAGACTGGCTTGTTTGTTCACCATAAACTGTTTCAACATTTTGCTTTACGTAATCGCGAACTTCTGTAATTAATTTTTTCTGTTGTTCTTGGATTAAGCCAAGTTCACCAGTAATTTTCTCCAATGATTCTTTTTGAGTTGTAAATGCTTGAAGTAAAAGATTTTCTACTTCTTTTTGAGAAGCGGACACCTTGTCCAAACTGTTTGTCCAAATGTTTACTAGTGATTCACCAAAATTAGAAACGAACTCATTGTTTACTTCCATTATAAAATACCTCCTCAATAATAAATAACACTATATGTAAATTACACCTATGTGAGAAATTTGTCAAATAATTATTATTTAAAGTATTTACTTTTTCTTCATATCTTTACCCTATCTTTATTTAAAATTTATTGGGTACCATAAGTGTTAGCAAAATTGGAAATAGTGGAGGCGACCAATAAATGACTCAAAACTTAGACATGTTTGAAATGTGGAAAAACTATTTTAACCAGTCCAGTACCTTAATCGATGAAAAAATGAAAGAACAATTTCCATCACAGGCCATGGGGCAGATCTTGGATATGAATCTTATGTTCCAAAAAATGTTAAATGAAACAACCGAACGTTATTTTGAGCAGATGAATGTCCCAACCCGTACGGACATTGCAAAAATCTCGTCCCTTATCGTCAATGTGGATACAAAAGTTGATGACTTAGAAGAGCTTTGGGAAGAAACGAGAGCTAAACAACTAAACCAAGGAGAACTGCGAACTGAAATTAAAGATTTTGGAAAAGAACTAAAAAGTCTAGATGCTAAACTTAACCAAATCATTACTCAAGTAAATTCTCTAATCGAAGTAAATAATAAAAAAGCTGCAGATATCAACGAAGCTGCAGAGGTCAACGCCGCTGAGGATAACAAGGAAGCAGCAAAGATTACCACGGCTGCTAATAACAAAGAAGTGACAAAGATCACCGCGGCTGCAAAAAACAGGAGAACAGCAAAGAACAAAGTAGCTGCCAATAACAAAAGAGCAGCAAGTAACAAGGATGAGCAAAACAGCCTGTAAAATTCTTCAACATTTAATACAACAACTTATATAAAGGGGTTGGTGTAAATGGCAGATTTAAATAACAAAGTTGCGATTGTCACTGGTGGGAGCAGAGGAATCGGTGCAGCGATTTCCATGGAATTAGCAAGGAACGGTGTAAAAGTAGTCATCAACTATAACAGCCGCAATGAGCTGGCAGAAAAGGTGGTCGCAGAAATAAACGAAATCGGCAGCGAAGCTTATGCCGTGCAAGCAGACGTTTCAAAATTATCGGATGCTGAAAAATTAATAAGAGAAACCGTTAATCATTTTGGCAGACTAGATATCCTTGTTAATAATGCAGGGATCACAAGAGACAAGTCCTTCAAAAAACTTAGTGAAGAAGACTGGAGAACAGTTATTGACGTGAATTTAAACAGCGTTTACAATACAACCTCTTTTGCTTTGCAGCATCTGCTTGAATCAGATGCGGGCCGCATCATCAACATATCGTCTATTATCGATACAGCCCGCCGTTAATATTTAACTGCTGCCCAGTGATATAATCACCATCTTTACATAGGTAAATAACTCCTTTTGCGATTTCATCTGGCTGACCAAATCGGCGTTGCGGAACCTTAGCGACTATTGATTCGCGAATATTTTCCGGAATGGCTTTAACCATCTCTGTGTCTATAAATCCCGGGGCTATCGCATTAACCGTTACACCGCTTTTTGCAAGCTCCAGAGCAAGAGATTTTGTGTAACCAATCATTCCAGCTTTTGCTGCAGCATAATTGGTCTGCCCAAAGCCGCCAGCCTGGCATGTAGCGAGATCATTCCCTATCGTTAGGATACACCATTCGATTCGCATTACTTTGAAAGGTGTGAGGAATCATGAGAATCCCAACTATAGAAGAACAGATTTCTGCAGCTATGCCGGAGCAATACCAAAATTATTATGCAAAAATAAAAAGAGCAGCTGAAGTATTAACGAAGGATGCCGAACCAGAAGTAGGGCCAACACCAAAAAAAGTCATTTGGACAAAAAACAAAGCGACATTATACCGCTACACATCCGATCAGCCAAAAAAACATAAAATTCCACTTCTAATGGTTTATGCATTAATTAATAAACCGTATATCCTAGATTTAACAAGAGGATTCAGTTTGGTTGAATATCTGGTTAACCGCGGTTTTGATGTGTATCTTCTTGACTGGGGTACACCTGGCAAGGAAGACAGAAATATGAAACTGGATGATTACATTATGGACTACATTCCTCGTGCAGTTCGTAAAGTATTGCGGACATCCCAGGCGGATGAAGTCTCAATCCTAGGTTACTGCATGGGCGGCACTATGACTTCCATTTTTACTGCTCTTCATCCTGAATTGCCGATTCGCAATGCCATATTTATGACAAGCCCATTTGATTTTGAAGACACAGGCTTATTTGGTTCTTTCCTTGATAAGCGGTATTTTGACATCGACAAGGTTGTCGATACATTGGGTGTTATTCCACCCGAAATGATCGATTTTGGAAACAAAATGTTAAAGCCAATGACCAACTTTTACGGACCGTATGTTAGTCTGGTGGATCGCGCTAACAACGAAGAATTTATTAAAAGCTGGAAACTCATGCAAAAATGGGTAGGCGACGGGATTGCATTCCCAGGTGAAGCCTTCCGTCAGTGGGTCCGGGATTTTTACCAGCAAAATAAGCTGATTAAAGGTGCACTCGAAATTCGCGGGCGCAAGGTCAACTTAAGCAGCATCACCGCTAATGTACTCAACCTGTCTGCTGAAAGAGACCATATTGCCCAGCCGCACCAGGTGGAAGCGTTAATGGACGTAATATCCAGCAAGGATAAAACGTATATTTCTCTTCCAACCGGACACGTATCTGTAGCATTTGGCTCTAAAGCATCAAAAGTCACTTATCCAACAATAGGAGATTGGCTGGAACAACGGTCAGATTAACAAAGATTTTAGGATTTGTAAACTAATTAGTGGAGTACAGAAATTAGTTCCTTCTTCTGTTTACGCCGAAAGTCCAAGAGGAATCTCTTGGACGTTTTTTTTATGTAGTCAGTAAGCCAGTAAGCTGTTGATTGCAAAATGTTTCTTAAACGAAAAAAACTAGAGGTCTTTCGGCTCATCGTCTTTGTAATAGCAACATAGATCTCTGAATTCACTACAAACTCTTGCTACCGATTAGGCGGCCATTTTAGAAGGGCTGACTGTGTTTATTTACTTCATGATCCGACTCCCCTTGCTCAATCGGCTAAAAACATTAATGAACTTATTGCACTAATCAAACAAAACAATTCAAATTCACAATGTGTATCTAACCTATCACCAAACACAATTGACTTAGAAGGTTATGCGTTTCCTAGTGCATCTCCAGCACCAGCAACTACTCAACCAAAACAAGAGACAACTCCAAAACCAGCAGCACCCAAACAATCTCCACCTGCCATAGCAATAGGAAAGAAATATCCTGCAACACTTGACCAATGTGTAGATGGTGTTATTTAGAGTGATAAATAAATCGTCTTTCTATATTCACTACTTACCCTTTGTTTATATATAAACAAAGGGTAAGTAGTGAACCATAGGTAACTAGTTCACTTCCTCGTTATCAATTCGTTATTAAATTAGAGGTTTCTGAATAAGAAGAAAACGAAAAACCAATCGTAATACCAAGTAGTAGCAAACATACGTTTAATGGAGTGAAAATCTTGCTCATTTGAATTCATCCTCATCATTCCTTATTTATATTACATTATCAACTATTCTCCAATTCAACTCGGAAAACCTTCTTGCTAATCTGCCTAGTTAGTGGAACAAGAGAAAAAGGCTGCCGCAGCAACCCTTTATTACACTAAAGCCCCTGTTAGTTGAAGAATAAGACTCGAATTCTAAGGAGAAATCTGAACACATATTTTTAATAAGTACCTTGTGCATCAACCGGTAATTGTTTAACGTGTTTTAGGAATTCCGTCATTTTTTTATCATCATCAATTGGATATGTGAACAATAAATATTCAGCTACATCTTTTGCTAATGTTCGAAACAATTCACAAGTGACAAATATAGAGCTCCAAAAATTTTCATAGTTATTATCAGAATAAGTTTTTTTGTACATTTCCCAATAAGATTCAGGAAGGTACTTTTTGAAATACTTACCCATCTTCCCCGTCGAAACTTGGAAGTCGTGTTTTATGCCGACCCACCAAGAAACCATTTCATCTAATCTAACCCTTATTACATATTCAAACATTTGTTTTGCATATGGTAATTCATCACGCCATATTCCTTTTCCAACGTTTTGTAGACACCACCAAAAGTCATTGCAGCAACTAAAAAAGACTGGTTCTATTGGCTTTTTTACCCAATAATCAATATCTGAGGGAGTAGGGATGGGTGGAAGTATATGGTCCTTATCTAATAAAGGAGTTGTAAGTTTATCCTTGATATATCCCTCAATCATAACTTCTTTTGTTTCGAGATGAAGGTCTATACGATTCCCATCTGTAAAGAGCATTAAATATCCATAGGATCTGTCAAAATCCAAATCCCTACCAACAGATTTATCATTTTTATCAGGTTCTTGAATCATAAGTAAATCTCCAAAAATACTTATCCATTTTTCATCTCTTATGAAAGAGGCTGTTTCCGTCACTACATAAACAATATCGTAATCCTGAAAAATATCCTTTGGAGCATTGGGATTAGTTCTTGAACCGTTCATATAAACAGCTCGAATACGTTCGTCCTTTTGTGCTATGCCTAATATCAAATCATACATTTCTTTTTCGGTTCTCAATTACTATTCACCTCGTAAGAATCTCCATCTATTTGTTGCGTTTAAAGATTCATAATTAATTCTTTCTATATAAATAATGGTTTTTCCTTTAAATTTACAATACATTTGTTCTTTAAGGGTGCGTTACTTGAATAAGAAAAAGGCTTTACCCTTCTTGAAGTAAAGCACCCATTACTGGAGTAAGTAAATTATTATTTCTTATTTTCCACTAAATTCTTTAAGTTGATTTTTTATTTCTTTTAGTTCGGACCTTAAAGCCTTAACTTGTTTAGAATTATCAATACCAATACTAACGGAATATGCAATAATAACAAATAGAACAATTAAACCAACAAAGCCGTAAAATATTGAAAGAAAAATCCCCATAACTTCGTCACCCCTAATGTAATTCTCTACTTCAACATTACCAAAATCGGTAAAATTAGTGATGATAAATTTGTTCTTTAACAAAAAAGAGCATTTCTCCATCTTGAAGAAATGCACCCGTTAGCCATCCATGCAGCACAAAATCAGTGTTGCACCATAGAGATTGAAAATGGTTAGGAAGTGTCAATACTGTTACTGACCTTAATCCAGTCAACCCTAATCCATAGACTTATTAATTATCGCACTCCTCTTTTTTTTAAAGATTGAGCAGGGTCTTTTTAAGTTTTGTCATTTTTCTTATCTTGAAGAAACTTATTTTCATGGTAGAACATCATTGGCCCGTGTTACTTAATCGTTCCCATCCCGCCAATGGTTACACGTACCTTGACGTTTACATCAGCCTTCGAAAAGGCTTTCCCCCATTGATTTTGGACTTTTTTCCACTCTGGATACGTATAGGCTCTTGCATAAATCCCAAATCCAAACGGGTCAATGGCGGCGGTTTGCGTTTTCTTTATTAAGCGCTCGAAATCTGCTTGCAGTTTCGTTTCTATACTCTTTTGCAGTTTCGCTGTGTCCTTCCTTACATTGAATGGAAAAAGCCGTTCTGTAATGAAAATTCTCATTTTTACGTCTGTGTCATAAATAAAATGACCGTCATACCTAACCTTTGTTTTTACCTTGATGTTCGGCGTACTAAAGCTGATCCAATGTTTATCCTGTCCATTCGATTCCAAAGGGACTGAAATGGTAAATGGGAAATCACCTTTTGTTTTATGCTGCAGGATGCGTAATAATTTGTTTTCATGCGGTTTTATGCTTAACTTATATCTGCTCTGTTCATCCAGCAGAGCCGTGCCGGTCAACATGATTTTGTGGTCTTTTTTCATTTCGGTGATGCTTGCTGTCATCCCTTTTTCCGTCGTTTGCTCATGAAATTCTTGAATGGTGGTTTTTACAGTGACATTTCTTCTGTATGCCGTATCCACTAAATTTGCCAAATACAAAGGTAGACGCGGCTTGTCTTTTGGCCTAAAAAAAATGACGTCAGAAACAGGCCCATCTACGGCGACAACTCTTGTGGTTACCGTATTTTTGGGGTCCCGGTAAAAGGGATCGATATAATCAATCCAATTTTTTCGTTTTAGCAGCTTTTTCCCAATTAGGATTAATTGCGTTTTGCTTCCTGATGTCAAAGCCATTACCGTCGTATCAAACAGTTCCCTAGAATCGCGAATCGTAACAGCTTTCACTTCGACTTTCTCCTCTTTTACCTTTGCTTCTTTATTAAACACCGGACTTGACATGTACACCACTAAATGGTCATCCTCATCCAAGTCTAAACCTAGGATAAGTGACAGAGTGACATCTTCAACATTTATTTGGTCCACGCATCCGGTCATCATCATAGACAAGAGCGATAGGCAAAGTAGTGTCTTCCTTTTCAATGGCTTACCCTCCGACGGAACTTTTCATATATCCAGCTATAGACCCATAAAAAGGGAGGAGCTACGAATGCCAATTGCAGTCCTCCTTTGGCAACCATTTGCTGCCACTTTTCCGATTCGATCCAAGTAGGATCGCGCCAAAAGACCAATCCAATAATGACCAATAATAAAATGATGACGTGCTGGCTGTGATCCTGTTTTCCCAGCAATTGACTAGAACAAAAGGCAGTAATGAATACACAAGGTATCCAGGCTGTGGAAACAACAATCAGATAAACAGCCAATAAAACCATGTCAAAACGCTCCAAAAAACGAAATTCAATTAGTTTAAGCAAATTCAGGACGGGTTGATTAAATTCGATAATCCCATCGGGGCTAAAATAGGTAAAGCAGGCAATCGTCACAAGTACATAAAACAACATCGTTAAGGTGTTCGCAATCGTGATACCGAGAACCGCATGCTGCTTTTTTTGCAAGAAGGGGTACAGGAAGAACGCGACTTCAAATCCCAAAAAGGAAAAAACAGTGGTCGGCACAGCGGATAATACTGGTCTCCACCCTTCTTTAAGCACCGGAAGAAAGTGCAGCCAATTTCCGTCTCTTAGCGGTATCAGGAAAAACAAAGGAATCCAAATGACCATGTAAAAAGACAGCTCGGAGTATCTTGCTAAAACGCGAACCCCGTTACGGGCTACAAAAAAAGTAGGAATCGAAAATAACAGTAAAATGATATAATTAGGGGTTTTAGGCAGGAACCATGCCTTGATATATAGACTGCCGTTCACAAAAATGGTCCATGCGTAAAAAGCAAAGTACCCCATGTAAACGATGACGACTGCTTTTCCCACAATTTTTCCGAATAAACGGATAAGAATTTCGATAAGGGTTTCATCAGGATATTTTTCGCACGTTTTAACCAAAAAAATGCTGGCAGCGACAGAGAAAAACCAGCCAATCAGGATAGCGATCCACCCGTCGGTTCCTGCTTTTTCCGCAAGTATGCGCGGGAGAGATAGTACGCCTGTCCCGACCTGTGTTCCATTTATCAAAAAAATATACTGCATGAGAGTGATTTCATTATAGGCATATTTTTTCATCGTTTCACCTTTTAGTGCGATTTCGCCCTTGTCGAATAGTTGGAATAGCTCCTGTGCCTTTAGGACGACTTTTCATTCCCCATAAAGGAAAGCGCAGAAACGCATCCTTCATATCGGCGAATCGGAAAGGAGCTAGAGGAGTTCCATAGGGTGTTCCCAATGATTCAAGACTAGTCAGGTGACCAACTATGGTCATCCATCCGATCACAATCCCTACAATTCCAAACATGGCAGCGGATAACATCATAGGAAATCTTAACAGTCTAATGGACGAACTCATATCATAATTAGGGATGTTATAGGAAGCGATGGCTGTAATTGCAACGACTATAATCATAATGTTGCTGACAATTCCCACTTGAACAGCCGCCTGACCAATAATAATGCCGCCTACAATGCCAATGGTCTGACCGATTGGAGTCGGCAGCCTTAAGGCAGCTTCCCTCATCAATTCCAGGGTCATTTCCATAATCACAGCTTCCATCACGGGTGGAAGAGGAACTTGTATCCTTGATTCCGCAATCGTAAGCAAAAGTTCCATAGGGATAACCTCAAAATTGTAAGAAATAAATGCAACGTAAGTGGCGGGCAAAAATAAGGCAATCATAAAGGCAAAAAAACGCATTACCCGGATAAAGGAAGAAACTAACCAACGGGAACCGTAATCATCCACAGCCTGAAAAAAGGAGATAAAGTTTGTCGGAGCAATCAATACGCTCGGAGAACGATCCATAATAATCACAAATCTCCCCTGAAGAATTTGGGATGCCGCTGTATCAGGTCTTTCAGTCAACATAATTTGCGGAAAGGGTGAATAAGGATTGTCTTCAATGAACTCGATAAGTTCACCGGTATTAATGATAGCGTCCACTGAAATATTTTGAATCCGTGTTTCCAGTTCTCTTAGCACGTCTTCAGAAGCAACATCTCTCAAATATAAAAGGGAAACCTTTGTTTTCCCTCGAATACCGACGGTCATCTCTTTTAAAATTAATTCCTGATGGGGAATATACCTGCGGATTAGGGCAATATTTTGGCTCCCTGTTTCCAAAAATCCTTGATTAGCACCTTTTAGAGATATTTCATTTTGAGGATTATTAGGCTGTCTTTGCGGCCACCCTTTTGTATCTAATTGATACCCGGTGATTTGCCCGTTTAACAATAAAACGCTATCTCCTCCTAGAATCGCATTTTCGATCTGCCCCCACGTATAGACTATTTCGATCTTTCCTATTGTGATTGGCAGTTCCTTATTAGGATCGAAGGAGCTATGCATCAATGGCTTTAGAACATTATTATGGATCGCCTCTTTATCCGTCAATCCGGGCAAGTACACCAAAGCGGCCTCCGTTTTTCTCGCTGCGATGGGAAAGCGACGAATCACTAAATCCGGTGCTTGAGAAAATAGCAGTTGGAGATTCTCTGTATTTTGGGATAAATCAGAGTTCAGGACATCATCTTCCATATTTTTTTTCTGAAGATTAGAATTATTGCTTGTTTGATGGAACCGAGAAGAGCGCTTTTCTCTTAAAAACTTCAGAAAATATGACATCAACTCCTGCCCTTTCTGCATTTGCTTTAAATTATGTTTATAGTATGCATTGTCTAAGGAAAAATATTCTAAACCTTCCCCTGATTCATCATTCAAGAACAACAGTGAGCAGTTGACAAGTCTACTATTTTAGACCGCAAACAGAACATCTATTGGTTTTATTTTAACTATCAATTAGAAGCATGGTTTGTCTAATAAGAGAGAAAGAAAAGGCTTATATACTATTTAACTCTCTCTTCAAAACTATATATTGGATTAAATTTTCTTCCTTATTTCGGCATAAAAACACCCCTACAATGGTAGACAGTATCGGCTTTTTTTCCCGTGTCTACACTAGAGGGATATATCACGGAGACAACTCCAAACTGTAACTCTTGCACCTGTTAGTTAAACAACATCTTACGATAATCTGTCAATTAAGATTATTGGGAGGTGAAAGCACTAATATAGAGTTTGCTTTTGTGTCCCATCTGTTTTTATTCTATATACCATTTTCTCTGTTCTTGTGTAATAAATCCAATCGTCGAAAATGTTTATGTTCGTTACAAAATGTTCATTTAAAAAAGTTATACCTGTTCCATCAAGCTTCATTTTGTAGAGATCACCGCCAGGTACATCTACAGTGGTATAGTATATCCAACCATTGGACACGTTGAAGGTTGAAGTAGGAACATCGCTTAATTTGATTTTGTTTGATCCATCCAAAGTCATCTTATAAATTCTATTTTCATCTGCTGGATTTCTGAAATAAATCCAATAGCCATCTATTTGAAAATAGTAGGCACTTGTATCATTTAGTTTTGTTCTTTCCGTTCCGTCAATTTTTACTTTGTATGGTTTTTGGCCATCTGATACATTTTGAATAGCATTTGGCCAATATATATTGTCGGACTTACGAGATGATTTAAGATAACAATACTTTCCACAGAAGTATTGAACTTCAATGCTATTGAATATAAATTATCACCTGGTTGAACAACATAACTAAGATTAAGGTTTCTGTTCATTATTGCTCCCTCCTTAAGACAGATTACATTATTTATCGTATTATTCTGTAAAAGAAAAAGTGCCTAATTGATTTTTCTTCCGTTAGCTCAATAATAAAAGGAGATGCCGCAGCACCCCCCTTGTTTAACTTTAGCCCCCAATAGTTTAAGTACACTATTTCACAAACATAATCAATGAGTAAAATTATTGATAAATACATCTACCACATACAAAAGTAATCACCCTTTAAAACATTGATACGAGGGATTTATCCGCGTTCAATCTGTATCTGCTTATTTAGACTATCATCAATAAACTTTTTCGCTTGAGACACACCATCCTCGTAAAATTCACGGGTTTCCACAAAATATTCAAATAATCCACGATGAATTGTAGGCTGAATTGTTTGCACTTTAATCGATTTGTACTCTTTATACGGTTTATTTTCTGATTCTGGTCGAACCAGCTTATTTCCGTATTCAATAAGTTTATTGATCCGAGAAATATCATTTAGCTCTGCATAAAGGGCATTTTTAAATAACATCTTCAATTTAAAGTCTTCGATATCAAAGAAGTTATCGATTTGGTCCAGAGATTTGCCTAGTGGCGCTACTGTCACCAAAATAATCTCGTCGGCTACTACCAACGGAGACAAAACCGGATTATATTGATAAGCTCCATCATACTCCCCTTTAAAGTCTCCATATTGAAGCAGCTGCAAACATGCTCTCACACCATCCGGAGTTATTGGTTTGACCTCAAAATTTCCCCTCTTAGTTAATTCCATTGTATCCCAAGCACGTTCGTTCACATACAAAACTGCCTGATCGTTATTAACATTATAGGCATTCATAATAATTCCCACTTCCTCATTGGTGGAAAAACAATTGGCGATATCATCAAAAAATTTTTGAGGAAATTCAGATTTGTAAATTTTGTTAGGGAAGCAGAAGTTGATCCAATCCTCCGATCTCAAGAAAGGCCAATTGTCAGACAATCTTTCAATAATGTTGAGGTAATTAGGAGAAAATTTGTTAGGAACGCCCAAGTATGCGTATTGCATGAATTTGAACAAAGTTGGGATTCCATTTTCTTCGGATTTAAAATACTCATCATAATGTTTTTCAATAGCATTAGTGTCTTTTTGCAAAAAATAATATGCTGACAATATGGCACCGCTGGTAGCTGAAATCAAATCTGGCTTAACCCCCTCTTTTCGAAGCGTTTGGAGTACCCCAGCCGCAAATGAGTTCATTCCCCCAATGCCTTGTAGAGCTAAAGCTAACATAGTGAACCACTCCCAATTGAAAAAAATTTGATCTTATCTAAATCTAATTCTTTACAAAGGGAGCGGATACCTTCTAGGTATTTAATAGTTAACATATTTTTAATGTTAAGATAGTTAAGGATTTCCGTCCTTTTTCAATTAAGCACCTCTTTAGCTCAATAAGAAAAGCTGCCCAGGAAGGCAGCTGAATCTTCAATTAACGCCCATCATTAGTTGAACAAGGTTGATTCTAAATAAGCTGCTACCAATTAAAGGCAACACCTTTTCCCGTTAACTTATCCTGATGATTTATGTTTATACTCTAATACTTCTACCTTAAAACCATGTTTACATCCAATTTTAGGACTATCACAGGATGGAGATATTCTTACTTTAACCAAGTCCTCTGCATATTCCAATGGGCTATTGCTATTCTTAGGAATTAGAATCGCCACGGAAACATCATAAGAGTGGTCCCAATTGTAATTTATGCCAACAATTCTTCGTGCTTGCCAGCCAAAAGTAGCAGAGTCATTACCTGGATATTCTTTCATTATCCTTTTATCAATAGATGGAAACATAATATCTCTAATAATATCTTCTGATGTAACATACCAGTCTTGTGCTTCTTTATTATTTTTGGGCTCTGGAGCTTCAGCATTTGCTAAGCTGCCTGTGACAAACATTAATAAAATCGTAAGAAGAACAATCATTTTCTTCATGATGCTTACTCCCATATTTTTTTACAGATAGATTTCGCATCTTCAATTAATATTATCCACAACAACCAATAACCCATATCTCCAAACCAAGTTGTTTCGCAATTTGTTTCAAAAGCGACATTAATGAACCAATTTAATGTTCAACTAACCTCACCCGTTACTTCAATAAAGTCCAACAAAAAGAAGCGTTAATCCTTCCTGGATCAACGAACCCGTTTGTTGAATAAGGGAAAAAGTATATAAGGAGTCTAATCAACAGGTTATTTTTCACAGAACACATTACCATTAGTAATTGAGTGTTACTTTTTGGAATTTGTTAGTTCTCCTCTGTCATCAGCTTGAGGTGGTTGTTCCATCCAGCCTTTTTAAAACGCCACGAAAATGGTAGCCTGGTGTTAAACTCTTGCATCCGTTAGTTGAAGAAGGAAGATTTATAGAAACCATTCACCCTTAGCAATTTTTTCTACTTTTCCTCCTACATATACGGTAATTTCCCCGTTATCTTCACTTGCTTTTAAAAACAATAAGGATGGTCTTTTAATTTCATATCCCTGTTCTACACTAATATTTATTTCATTTGTTTCAAAATATCGATATTTAACTAAGTAAGAAGCTAAACATCCATTAGCACTCCCAGTAGCTGCATCTTCAGGAATACCATAATAATCTGCAAAGTCTCGAACATTTAAATTATTTTCAGAATTATACGTTTCAGGAGAAAAAACCATAATTGCTTTTGCATCAGTATTCTCAATTAACTCAAAATATTTTTCTTTATTTACGCTTACTTTTTTAACTGCTTCTAAAGATTTTAAAGGTACAACAATCACTGGAAGTCCAGTTGAAACCTCTTGGATAGGAAATCTATCATCTATGTATTCTTTATCTATATTTAAAACATCAGAAATCTTCCTTGTATCTAAAATCCGCCCAAAAGATGGTTTATTTTGTTTCATCCATAGTATTTCTTCTTGATTATCGAACGAGACGGGAATCTGCCCACCTTTAAAATTTAATATAAGCTTTTCGGATGGTTCGTTTAATACTTCGCTTTGAATGATATATGCAGTCCCTATAGTTGGATGCCCAGCAAAAGGAACTTCTTCGTTAGGTGTAAAGATACGAACGTCGTAACCGCCAGCTTTTTCTTTGTCAGATAAGATAAAAGTAGTCTCTGAATAATTAATTTCCTTAGCTATTTGTTGCATCTCACTATCAGAAATGTTTCCAGCATTTTTAAAAACAGCAAGTTGATTCCCTGTATATTTACCTTGTGAAAAAACATCAACAATTGAATAATTTATTTTCCCCATAGTTCTCTCCCTATCTATTTTTGTAATATTTTATATAACATACCATTTATTTCATATTAAGTTAAGTAAAAAACATTACGATATTGTTCAACTAACCTCCCGGTAGTGAAACAAGAAAAGCTGCCTTAAGAATAGTCCCTTAGTTACAAGTTTTGCATAAATTTTGTATTTAAGGGCTTTTTTATAATAAATCCCTATGTAATAAAAGAGTCGTTTATTGAAATAGAATTCACCGATAGGGTCAGCATCGCAATGAAATTGATGTTTAAACAATTCAACAATGAAAATAGGTATCGCTTCCGTTTTGTGGCAGGCGAACTCGCACTTTCGTATAATGAAAATAGATTGAATGCAGATCAAAAAATAAGATGGTGAAGCTGGTATGAGAATAAATTTATCAGAGAAACAAATCGCGGAAATAAAACGATTAGTTCAAAAAGAACTTTTGATAAAAGGAATGGAACCAACAGATGAATATCTATTTATCCACTGTTTTTCGAAAATACAGAAAGAAACCGTCTATTATCATCTGTTTAAAGAAAATGATACGTTAATAATCCGCTGCTATGCACGAGTGTTTAACAACTTTGCTTTGAGCGTGATGATCCGAAGCACAGCAAAAAATGTATTTGGATATCTGGTAAACCAAACCGGATTACGGTGTTTGTCAAGATAGTTG
>NZ_JAGGQX010000065.1:0-10177 GCF_018613095.1 Bacillus sp. ISL-75 | reverse complement strand
AAAGTTTAGGATACACCGTTACATTAGAAGAACCTAAAGCATCTTAATCCAGTCACTTTTTAAACCATAGATCAATGAATCTGGCGCTCTCCCCATTTTTAAAAAATGAATGAGCTGCGTCCTCTTTAGTATTGCCTTTTTTCACTGAGTTAAAGAAGTTAATTTTCATGGTAGTGCAACAAGTACACATATAAAAATTTATCTCTAAATTGTGGAATCTTATTTTCTATCTACTACTCGACTAACTATTTCAGTTACGGTAGCTCTACTCATTTTTTCCTTCCCCTCTGTTAAAGCATCGAGTGTACCATGAGCAAGAGCTATCGGGATTTTACAAAAATTAAGGATTGGACCGGGTTTAATATCCTCCAAATAAACGTCAGCCAATGCTAGGTTACGTCGGGCGTACATAAACATATCTTCTAACTCCCATCCATCGGGAAAGAAATCCACACCACGTTCTAAATCTTCAGCACGATTGCGAAGAATATTTACAGACTGCAAGCCACGACCGAAGGCTATAGCTAGATCCTTGTCCGTTTCAACAGCATCGTACCACTTCCAAATATCTGAGAGCATGACTCCTACCAAACCTGCAACGTAGAATGTGTATTCATTCAAACCTTCTTCATTCTGAATCCGCCACTCTTTTAAAGCCCAGTCCGCCATCCCCTTCGCCATAGTAGATGTGGCATTTGAAATGTTCTCTACAATTGTTGGTGGACAAAGCTTTATCCAATCGCCAAATCGTAAGGTAACCTCCGGAAGGAGAGAGTTGTATGGGCGAAATAAAGCTATTAACTCCTTGTTATTGAATGGCTTTTTCAAGAGCAGGCTGATTGAACGTAATAGATTGTGTTTGGTTTCCAATCGGAGTTGGGGGTGGTCTTCAATCTCGTCAATAGCTCTCATGCATAAGTAAGCGGATGTAACAGCTTCTTGTAATCCTGACGGTAGATGACTAATAGGAATAAAGAAGGTCCGGCTTGTCGCCATCAACATGTCTATTGCACTTCTATGTAAATTTAGTGCTTTACTCATCTTGTTTTGTCCCCTTTTTTGTCAACATGCTAAATTTCTTTAATTTTAAATTGTATTATCCCCACTCTATAAAATATTTAATAATAAACAAAATTTAAGCCTTTGTTACTCAATAAGCGACATCCTTACCTTCTTGCACTCAAGCACCCGTTAGAATAAGAAAAAGCCACCAAGAATTTTTGGCAGCTGGATCTTCAACTCTTGACCCGTAAGCTTAAAAAGAAACTCAGAATAAATAGGAGGTAAAAACGTGCTTTAGTTTCTTTAGTTAATAAAAGTATGATATAACAAAAATAAATTAAGACTTATAATAACTACGGCAATTATCCACGCACAGATCGACGTTACTAAATGATTTACAAGTTTTCCCATTAGTTTTTTGTTACTTGTAAACATTATTAAAGGTATTAAAGCAAAAGCAATTCCAAAAGAGAGAACAACTTGACTTATGACAAGAGCTTTAGAAGGATTAATTCCCATTAGAATTATTCCTAACGGCGGTATCATTGTTATAAATCGTCTCAAATAAATAGGTATGCGTCGTTTAATAAAGCCTTGCATAATGATGTCACCTGACATAGTACCAACTGAAGAACTTGATAATCCTGCGGATAACAATCCAATTCCAAAACAAATTGCCACAAAGGGTCCAAGTATTTTTCCAAATTCATTAAAAGCAACTTCTAAATCACTTACATTAAGTCCGTTTTTATTAAATAATGCCGCTGAGACGATTAACATACTCGCGTTTATCCCACCTGCAATAATCATCGCAATAATGACATCTACAAACTCATATTTAAAAATCTTTTTCCGTTCTTCTTCAGTTTCTCCGACAATTCTATTTTGTGTTAAGGCAGAATGCAGATAAATGGCATGTGGCATCACTGTTGCTCCCAGCATACCAGCCCCTAATAAAACGCTATCTACACCCTGAAATTTGAGTGTGAAAAGACCAGAGAGAATTGCCGTTGCATCTGGTGCTGCATAGAAAACTTGAACCCCAAAAACAATTACAACAATAAAAATCATTGTTGTAATAACAGCTTCTAACGGACGCATTCCTCGCCTTTGAATCTCCAAAATGACGAATGAACCAATGGCTGCAATAATAGCAGCGAAAACAAGTGGAATATCAAAGAGCAAATAGATTCCAAGCGATGCACCAATAAATTCTGCCAGATCTGTTGCCATAACGACAAGTTCAGCTTGTATCCATAAAAGTATGGAAGTCTTCTTTGAAAATTTTTCTCGGCAAACTTCAGGTAGGTTTTTACCTGTTGCAATCCCTAACTTGGCAGACATCGCTTGAATCAAAACAGCCATTAAATTAGAAACTAAAATGACCCATAATAATGCGTATCCATACTTAGACCCTGCCGAAATGTTTGTTGCATAATTACCTGGATCGATATATGCCACAGCAGCAATAAAGGCAGGACCTAAAAAAGGCAGCAATCTTTTAATTCCATTAGAATCTCCTTTTATAGGAGAATTAGAAGATCTATTCAAAGAGTTAGACAATTTTTGGGTCCAACCTCCTTCTTTTATCCGAAATTATAGTTTATTTCAGTAAACTTTTTTTCGCTAATGCTTTTTAGGGGTCTCAGGTTGCAAACCTGACATGAATGAAGTTATTGGGCTTTCTAATTGATTAGATACCAACAATAATAAATACATTATTTAAAGATATTGGAATTGTATTTTTTCCAAATTTTTTTCGTTATCTGCACCCACTATTTTAGTTTGCTTTCTTTTTAACAGGCTATGCTATTTGAGATTCTTCTTCAACAAAACTGCTTCGTTAGTGCCATAAGAAAAAGGTTGCCTCAGCAACCTTTTTGAAGTAAAGCACCCGTTAAAAACATACATTAGATTTCTCCATAAAAATTACCAGTTATTTATTAGAAGCTATAGAACATTATAAAAGGGTATGATTTATCTACTTTAAGGAGGTTTCTATCATGACAAAAAACAATCAACAGCAAAAACAAATAGACACTCAACTACCTGGAGCAAACTTTACTGATACTGAATTAGGACAAGAGCTTGCAAATATTCATCGAGAAGTTTCTCAATTAATTCAAACCGTATCTCAATTTCAAGATTCTCCACAAGGTGCCCAAGCAAATCATGCTTCAAACTCATTAAAACAACAGAAGGAATCATTTAGTTCTCAAGCTCAACAACAAATGCAGAAAACAGATCAACAAAGTCAACAAGAAGAAACTCCAAAAGAAAAACACAATATAAGAGATTATGACAGAGCATGGGAAGATGACCGTCTTTAATAGAGGGTATCTTCCTTTAATTTATTGACTCAAGTACTTCATTTCTTCTTTCACTAACCTGCCCCTTTAGTTGAAGAAAAAAAAGGATCGCTGCAGCAATCCCGTTTTTAACATAAGCACTCGTTTGTTTAATAAGAAAATCCTATAAAAAGCCAAATTAATCTCACCTTCTGTGTATTAAGCTACCCTTATCCCGTTATCTTTTAAGTGCAGACACTTATCTTTTGGGCGGTTTAACATTATATATAAACTGCTCTGCTTTACCATCAACAATTTTATCGCTGATTAACCTAATGATATTGCCATCTTGATCGTGTTCTACTCGCAAGCATTTCTCTTCATACAGTTCTAATTGCGGCGAAATATTAAAAAAGAAATCCACTTCGGAAAGCCTATTGTTGTCGTATGTGTATTCCTCATAATGAAGATCGGCAAATTTCTTCATCCCACACACGCTTCGTTCATACTTCATTAATTTTCCGTTATCGTAAATGCTCTTGGACACCACTCCCAACTCGCCTAAGTTATCAAATTCCAAACCATAAACCACATCTCCGATATACATCAAATACTCTTCGTTAAAACCACTTTCTGGAGTTGTAAACTCATTTACACCCTTTACTCGTAGCAGTCTACCCTCCATATCAAAGCCATATTCGTAAGAGTAATTCCCAAACTCAGGTTTCTTCTTTTTGAACAGTCTGCCCCTTTTCATCCCACCAATGATTAAATCTAAAACTGGACTTGGACAGTAGTATCCACGATGAATCGTTTCTCCGCCTTTAGAATACTCCAACCTTACAATTCTCTCTTCCGCAGCAGTGCGTAATTCTGACAGTTGGTCAGCATAATTCTGTTTAATGCTGACCATCTCGGCGATAATCTTTACAAAAGCATCTAACTTCGATGGATCGATTTGCACCGAAGCCTTTATTTGCTTTTTTGCATCCACTAACCATTCATCAAACTCCGCCATCATTTTTTCAAACTCATCCAAGTTAACACTCTCCTCCCCTTTAAATGAATTTAAAAGCCTAATTGCATTTTTATTGGATTTTGTCTTCTTCTGCCTGCACTGGAGTTATCGTTAGAAAGAATAAACAAAAAAATATTAGAAATTTCTTTTTAAACATTTATTATCAACCTTCAAATTACAGATTGTATTTATTTTCTCGAACTAAATAACAAATATTCTTGTTAAACTAACCTGCCCCGTTAGGATTTGAAGGAAATTACTTTACGGTACATATCCCAAAGTCATGCTAAGAAAAAAGCTTTGATTAAACATCTTAGTATCAAAATATGTCTCAAATGCTTCTTCACCATTCCTACTCCCAATATAAATTTACCATATAAATCTAACACAATGATCACATTCAGCTTCCCACACATAGCCCTCATGATAACCAGATTGTTACATTCATAATAGAAAATAATTTAAAAGTGCAGACTATTTTAAAGGAGGTGAAAACATGCCAAACATGAAAAATATAACAGGTTTAAAAACAGCAGTTCAACCGACTGAAGGCGGGGAAGGTATACCATCTTTTGCAGGTTCCATTTCAGGCGGTGTTGAACGCCCAGGAGCAACCAGTGTTGAATCACCAGGAGCAACCGCTCATGTTGGTGATAATCAAAATAATCAACAAAAAGGTCGTAACAATAACAACAATCGTTAATATTTAAACTAAAACGCCAAATATGATCTGACCCCATAAAGTTGGACAAAAATATTATGACGCTTTCTCGGTGGTAAGAATCCTGTATTTTACAGGACTCTTACCACCGAGTTTTTCTTTAATTCGATCGTTATTGTAGTAACTAATCCAATCAACCGCTGCCTGAGCGACTTCCTCAAAAGATTGGTAGTCGTATTGATGAACTGTTTCAGATTTTAAAAGGTGGAAGAAGCTTTCCATTGCCGCATTATCAAGACATGTTGCTTTTCGCGACATACTTTGAAATACATGATGTTCCTTAAGCTCTTTTACCCAGCTGTGATGTTGATATTGGAATCCTTGATCCGAATGAACAGTTGTCCGATAAGGAAGTTTAGGTAGTGCGTCCAGGGCTTCATGCAACGGTTTTAAAGCAAAACTTACAGTAGGATGAAGGTCAATGTTAAAAGCCAGAATTTCGCGAGAGTAGAGGTCCATTACAGGTTCCAGATAACAGCGGTGTGCTGTGGACTTATCTCCCCAGCGTAACTCTGTGACATCTACTGTAAGCTTTTGATAAGGTCGATCTGTTTTAAACCGACGATTTAGCCGATTAGGGGCAATTTTACCAATCGTCCCTTTATATGAGTTGTATTTCCGACTTTTTTTCGTATATGCTTGTGACTGTAAATGCTGATCCTGCATAATGCGTTGAACTTTTTTATGATTAACTTCCAATCCACGATTTTTTAATTCAAGTTGAACGCGTCTATATCCATAAGCTGGATTATCCTTTTTGATTGCTTTGATTTCCATTATTAATTCTTGATCACTATGTTTGGTTTCTTCATGATTTTGATAGTAGAAATACACACTTTTCGGAAGGTCCACGACCTTCAAAATCTCAGATAAACGATATTTTTCCCTTAATTCAGTGACAACTTTCACTTGCTTTTGTCGGTACCCACGGGTTCCTGAATTAAGGCTTTTAGCTTTTTTAGGTATTCATTTTCAATCCTTAACATACGATTTTCACGTTGTAATTTTTCAAGTTCGGAGGATTCCTCTTTTTTCCCCTGTTGGTGATCATGATGGTTGGCTGTCATTTGTATTGGTCTTCCTCTCCGTTTAAACAGAGCTTCGACGCCTTCCTCTCTGTACTTCCTCTCCCACGACAGGATTGTACTTGGTGTTGATATATCAAAATGAAGGGAAGTTTCGCGTAATGATGCTCTGTTACTCCACATCCATTTTAATACTTCCAACTTAAAGTTACCATCATACACACTTTTAGGACTACGGACCTCATTAGCTTTATTCCCATATTTTTCGTATCGATTCACCCAATCAAGTATAGTTTGATGACTCGCAATACCATATTTCTTTGCCAATTCATACGATCCTCCCCCTCCATTCAGATACTCTAGAACAACCTTTTCTCTATATTCACTTGAAAATTTGACCAAATTAAAAACCCCCTAAGATGGATGTTTAGTCCAACTTAAGGGGGTCACTTCAATAATGGTGTTTTTTTAAGTCTTAGAGGACATCATTCAATCGCTTCATCTGTTTTGTCTTAATGTTCTGGTGGAGCAATAACCTGGGCATTGGGGGCATTTGAGTTTGTTGATCAACAACATTTTCAATGTTTTCTCTACAATTTCCACTTCAACTTTTTTACCACACTTTTTGCAATCCATTAAAAAGCACCTCCCATTTCTTCATAAGTTTTTACATAACCTTCTGCACAGTGATTTAAGAAATGTAAAACATCGCCGTTCATAAAATCGACCTTAACTAAAATATCTTTGATCTGCTTTTGATTAACCGAATCCATTCCCGATAAAGTGTGTCATTCCATTTGAAGTAACCGTAAAATCATGAGCTAATAATCCTTTTTCCTCTACTAATGTATAAATCCATTTTTTGAAATTCATTTTCTATTCCTCCCTATTTATGAAGGCATAAAAAAAGAACGCCCCAGGTGTGGGAGGAGCGCTCTTTTCATGTAGTGATAGCTGATTCGTATGGGGGAATAGCTATATTACCCATTGTACCCCCTTTACAAGGACAAAAACTGCAAGGATACTGCTAAAAAACTGAACCAAAAACTGAAATCGTAATAAAGTCCTCTTATATAACTAACGCTACAATTTTTCACATTCTGCTTTTTTTAATCAAACAATGATAATACCCAAAACCACGAAGATTATACCAACCATTATGACATTCTCACGCCTTTTCGCAAGCTTATAACACAATCATTCTTACTAAATCCAGTGCTATTCGACTAAGAGAGAACCCTTCAGGGCGTTACCCCATCATTTGATTCTTCGATATAACCCTTCAGTTCCGACAGGAACTGTCTGACCTTTACCTGAGTATTGTGACCAATCTCAATTTAAGCCAGAAACATTTCGCACAACTAACGCACCCGTTAGCTTAAGTGAACTGGTTCACAATCTTACTTAGCCCATACCTCTACTGGTTTCCCTCGCTTGAATAGCATTTGAAAATCGAATAAAACGACTGTGGAAATGCTAAAAAGGACATAAAAAACGGCTTCATTATATAGCCGTTAATCGTTACCCTTTTTTATTTGTTCGTTCATATCGTCAATTTTCTTCTCAATTCTGTTTAGTTGATTTCTGCGGTTCTTGTTAGAACGGAAAAATGACACGATTAATACGATAATTAGTGCAAGAAACCCAAGATAAAATAATTGAAATAGCGCATCTCCAATATTAAAACTACTCACATTCACAACAAATCACCCCCTGAATAGCGTTCTTTAAGCATTGTACTATACATTTATATACAATCTACCTTGTTAAAAACGACAATCTTTGAGAAAACATCCTTTTTGTTTGACCAATGATTTGTATTTCTTACTCAACAAACCTGCCCGTTAGCCATCCATGCAGCACAAAATCAGTGCTGCACCACAGAGATTGAAAATGGTTAGGAAGTGTCAATACTGTTACTGACCTTAATCCAGTCAACCCTAATCCATAGACTTATTAATTATCGCTCTCCTCTTTTTTTTAACGATTGAGCAGGGTCTTTTTAAGTTTTGTCATTTTTCTTATCTTGAAGAAACTTATTTTCATGGTAGTTTAAGTGAAATCTTTCACAACCTTTCATAAGCAAAAGGTAATTTTATGCTCAATATAAGCATAATACGGAAAAGCATCCAAACTGGTTCATTTGGATGCTTTTTTTCTACAATCTGCGACAACACTATTAGATGTTCGCTGAGAGGAATTATTTTTCATTTGCTGTATTCCCCATGGCAATAGAAATTCTATTCCAACTGTTGATTTGATTAATTATCAATACAAGGTCAACATATTGTCTCTCGTCAAAATGTTCACGTACTCGTTGATAAAGCTCATCTGGCACGCGTTTTGTCGGGATTAAAGTTACGTATTCTGTAAACTCAAGAGCTATTTTTTCCGCATCTGTGTAAAATGTGCACTCTCTCCAAGCACTAATACAATATAAACGTTGTTCCGTTTCTCCCATTTTTCTAGCATCAGCAGTATGCATGTTAATACAATATGCACAACCATTGATTTGAGAAGCCCGAATTTTTATAAGTTCACGAAGTTTACGGTCTATACTTGTTGTTTTCGTTAAGTGCTTCTGGTGCTACATTGTAATAATCAACTCGTTGTTCCAATTTAATTACCTCCTTGTATTTCTTTTCCTTTAAGACAGTATTAATTTAGGTGCTAATCTTAAAGCAGCTTCTTCAGCTTCTTTATATGCTTTTTGTAATACTTCATTTGGCTCTAATAAATTAGTTCCTTGTGCACGAATGATTTGATAATCTTCAATCCCAAGGAAATTAAACATTGATTTCAGGTATTTGTGAGAGTATTCAACTTCTGTATACCAATCAATATTTGTATAGATTCCTCCACTTGCTTGGATAACAAGCAATCTTCGTCCGTCTTTAAGTAGACCCACTGATCCATTTTCAGTATATTTAAACGTTTCACGTGCGATCATGATATTATCCATATAATCTTTTAACTTTGATGGAATATTAAAATTATGCAAAGGTAAAACGATGACATACGTATTTGCACTTTTAAATTGTTGTAAGATCTCGGACATACGCTCCGTTACTTTTTGTTCTTGGCTGGTTAGCTCCTGTTCTTTTCGTTGTTTTTCCCATGCACTTAAAACCGTTTTATCTATCATAGGCACTACTTCACTGTACAAGTTAATCTGTTCAATTACTTCGCTATCATGAATTAATCCTTTATAAGCTTTCAAAAAGTGGTTAAAAACCTGCAAGCTCACTGAAGAAGTATCATCTATTTTTGGATGTGCGTTAATAATAAGTGTTTTGTTCATTTTTATTTCCCCCAAAAGATGAATTTTAGTCTCCAATTAAAGACTGAGTTAATCGTCGATTAACATTGTCTATAATATATGCTATAATTATTTTTGTCAAATGAATATGATTTACCCAAAAGAGATTTCTTTTATTTGACTAACACTCTAAATATTCCTAAGATACAATTTGATAACCCTTAAATTCAAAAGAAGGTGAATTTATATGCAGTATAGTGTCGGAGTTGAATATGCTTTACATTGTCTGGTTTATTTAATCGATGTTCCTTCCAATGAAAGTGTTGGGATAAAGGATTTGGCAGAATTCCAAGGACTTTCTGAGACATTTCTTTCAAAAGTTTTTGGTAAATTATCTAAGGCTGGCATTGTAAGTTCTGTACCTGGTGTAAAGGGAGGATATAGGTTATCTAAGTCCCCAGAAGATATTTCCTTTTGGGATGTAATTGAAGCAGTTGAAGGTCCAAAGCCTATTTTTCAATGTAAAAATATTAAAGACAATGGATATTTATATAGAGAAAACTGCTGCTCTGCTCCCTCCTCTTGCACCATCAATTTAGTTATGCTCTCTGCGGAAGAAAAAATGCGTGATTACTTGCGTAGTAAAACACTGTCATGGTTAAATGAAGAGCTTGATCGCGTCTTACCCAAACAAATACGTAAAGATACACGGAAGTATTTTTCGAAGAGCAACATATAAAAAAACCTCTCGTGAAATTCCTAAACTTCAGGAATTTAGAGAGGTTTTTTGCTTAGTTCAAGCAAAACTCATTGTTCAATTTTCTATCAATCACAACAACAAATCTTCATACAGATAGGTAGGGG